>NZ_LSIX01000066.1:0-2026 GCF_001556475.1 Methylobacterium sp. CCH5-D2
CTGCGGCGGGCGGCTCCTCTGTCCGACACGGCGGCGCTCATGAAGCCCGAGCCGACGGTCGCGCTCTCCGCCGAATACGCGATGGTGCAGCCGCTGCCGGCAGAACTGACGCTGGTGGCGACCACCGCCCGCAGCGTCCGAGCGGCTCAAGGGCCAAAGTTGGCCCGCCGTGCCGCCACTACCCGCCAGGCCGCCCTGGTCCGTTCGGCCGCCGGCGAGACGAGTGCCGCGCAGCAGCCGATCAGCGCGGATTCCCCCGGCCAGAAGATTGACCCGATCGGCGACCTGCTGCGCGGTCTCGGCCTCACCGACAAGGGCTGAGGCGTCGCCCGCATCACAGCGGCATCGCTCGGCTAACCGTCGTTTGCCCGGGAGGGGCCCACGATGGTCTCAAGCGAGCCGGTTCGCTCTGACGGCACGGATGCCTGCAGAATGCCGAGTGCCGCTTCAGCGAGCCGACGTACCAGCCTCAGCGACGACTCGCGGAGCGGCCGGAGCAGCAGCGGTCGAGTTCGGCGTGGTGGTCAGCTCGGAAGCCGGTCGGACAGCCGCCGTGACGCGAGCCTGCTCGCGGTAGAGCGGCGGCGTCAGATTGATGCGGTCTTCAGCCATTGCGGAGCCGGCGGCGGTGGCAGAAGCGAGAGCAGCAAGGGTCAGAAGCTGGATGGTGCGCATGATTTTGTCTCCGCGGGGCCGCCTGTGGAAGGCGACCGATGCGGACATTGAACCACGTCTTTGTGCGCTGCGGCCTGCGAATTCCGCAGCGCACCATAGTTCGAGCGCAGCGATCCGTCTCACGTATATTGCAGTTTACGAAGGAGAATCGGCGTGCGCTCAAGTTCCGAGCCATGCGCCTGCCGCCTGAATAGAAATTCTTGCGCACGGACCAAATTAAATTGCAACGCAAGATACTGCTACGAGCTCTCGAACTTTCTTGCTCATTCGCCGGTCTATCACTGCTCGGCCCGTAGGATCCTCAGCACCGAAGCCACGGGCTCGCGCGGTGGGTCGACGTATGGGAAGTCGATGTTGAGCTCGCGCGCCGCCTCCGCTGCGCGGGCGTGAACGGCCGCGTCCGCAAACCCGTCGTGCTGGATGTGTGCCAGCGCAGATGCCGCAGCAGCGCCAGCGTGCCGAATTACGTCGAGCAGGGTGTAGCGAGCAGCAGAGCCAGTGCCTGCTCCTTCACGGCGTGGGCCCGCAACTCCCGAGCCTCCGGCGCGACCTGCCAGACAGCCCAAGCCTCATCGTGGGCGTCGATCGCCGCAAGGATTGGGTTGGCGTGGAAGGGCACACGCTCGATCGGGCGCGGGGCGCGGCCGGCGGCAGGGGCTGGCTGAAATCAGGGAAGCGGGCGTGCGTCATCGTTCGGGCTCCGGTGCGGGCTCGTTGGGCGGCTTCGTGATGGCAGGGTGGTCGTCGGTGCCGGCGCGGCGGCGCAGTGGCGCGGCGTTCAGGTGCGGGCGGCTCGGGCGCGCCGCGGGCTGCCGATTAGTGAGCGGCGCGGCAGCGGGCGGCCTTGGCGACCTGCCACACGCCCCTTGAGGGCGGCCGATAGGCACATGCCCCACGCCTCGCCCGTGACTTGGCGGCGGCACTGCGCCGAGTAGATGGCGGCTGCCATAATGGCGCGGCGGTCGTAGACGCCGTTCACGACAAGCGGGCGGCTGCCCTGATCGCGGCGGGCTCGCGTGGCGGCGAGCTTAGCGAAGGTAGCGGCGCGGCAGATGGCTGCGCGCTCGCCCGGGGCGAACTGCTGCCGATCGGCATGCAGGGAGCGGAGGGCGCTGTTCCAGGAAAGGGTGCGGGACATCGGGAGATCCGTTGAACCGTTGGAGGCGTGGTGATACTTATGGATCAGCACGCGACTTTAGTCAAACGTTCGGATCGCAATGAGCCAAAAGGATCATACACCCACGGGCCGGCAGATCGCCGCGGCGCGCGCACTTCTAGCGATGGGGCAGGCGACGCTTGCCGAAGCCGCTTCGATCTCCGTGCCGACGCTGAAGCGAATGGAGGCGAGCGT
>NZ_LSIX01000672.1:0-3136 GCF_001556475.1 Methylobacterium sp. CCH5-D2
GCATGGCGTCGTCCGGCGGGCGCCGGGTCCGGGTGGCGTCGAGGGCCTCACCCTGCGGGACGCAGCGGGTCGGCCGCCTTGACCTGCCTCAAGTCCGCCTCAGGCGAGGCCGGCCAGGACGGCCCAGCGCACCAGTTCCTGCAGGCTTCCCGCCCGCGTCTTGGCCATCAGCTTGGCCCGGTAGATCTCGACGGTGCGCGGGCTGATGTCGAGCGTCCGCGCGATCTCCTTGCTGGTGGCGCCGCCGACCAGCTGGTCCAGGACCTGCCGCTCGCGCTCGCTCAGCGTCCCGACCCGCCTCACGAACTCGCGCAGGCCGGGGTCGGCGGTCTCGGTCGGGCCGCCGCGCTCGAGCGCGGAGCGGATCGCGTGCAGGAGGGCCTCGTCCTCGAACGGCTTCTCGATGAAGTCGCAGGCGCCGAGCTTCATCGCCTCCACGGCGAGCGGCACGTCACCGTGCCCGGTCATCATCACGACCGGCAGCCGGTGACCCGCCGACCGCAGGCGCCGGAGCAGTTCGAGCCCGTCGATCCCGGGCATGCGGATGTCGGTGAGCACGCATCCCGTCGCCGGCTTGGCGAGCCGGTCGAGCAGCTGCGCGCCGGCCTCGTAGAGCCGCACCTCGAAGCCCGTCGTGTCGAGCAGGAAGGCGACCGAGTCCCGCATGGCGGAATCGTCGTCCACCACGTGCACGAGGTTAGACGCCATGGCCCAGCTCTCCGTTCGGCACCGCCGGCAGCGTCAGCCGGAAGGTCGCCCCGCCGGCCTCGTTGCGCTCGACCCAGAGGCGCCCGCCATGCGCCTCCACGATGGTGCGGCAGATCGAGAGTCCGACGCCCATCCCGCTGACCTTCGTGGTCACGAAGGGCTGGAACAGCCGGTGCGCGACCTCGCCCGCGATGCCGGGCCCCGTATCCGAGACGGCGATCTCGACGGTCTCCGGCCCGGCGGGGCGGGCCGCCACGGTCAGCTCGCGCCGTCCGCCCTCCTGCATCGCCTCGCGGGCGTTGCGCATCAGGTTGATCAGAACCTGTTGAACCTGCACGCGGTCGGCGAGGACCGCGCCCGTGTTCGGAGCCAGCGCAACATGTGCGGTGATCCCCTGCTCGCGGGCGCCGACGAGGGCGAGCGCGCTCGCCTCCTCGATCAGCCGCGCGACCGGTTCGATCCGCTTCTCCGTCTCGCCGCGAGCGACGAACTCGCGGAGCCGCCGGATGATCTGGCCGGCCCGCAGCGCCTGCTCGGCGGCCTTGTCGAGGACCTCCATCACTTTGGCGATGGCTGCGGGGCTCGGATCGGCCAGGAGGCGGCGGCAGCCCTTGGTGTAGTTGGCGATCGCGCCGAGCGGCTGGTTCAGCTCGTGGGCGAGCGTCGAGGCCATCTCGCCCATCGCGCTGAGGCGGGAAACGTGGACGAGCTCGGCCTGGAGCTCCTGAAGCCGCGCCTGCGTGCGCTGGTGCTCGGTCAGGTCGTTGATGAAACCGGTGAAGAAGACCCGGTCCCCCGAGCGCATCTCGCCGATGGCGAGTTCCATCGGGAAGGTCGTGCCGTCCCGGCGCTGGCCCGTGACGACCCGGATGGTGCCGATGATGCGGCGCTCGCGCGTGCGGCGGTACCGGTCGAGATAGCCGTCGTGCTCGCCCCGCATCGGCTGCGGCATCAGCATGCTGACGTTGCACCCGGTCACCTCGGCGGCCGCGTAGCCGAAGAGGCGTTCGGCCGCAGCGCTGAACGAGTGGATGCGCCCCGCCTCATCGATCACCACCATGGCTTCGGGCACGGTGTCGAGGATCGATTGCAGGTGCGCCTCGCGGGCGCGCAGGTCCACCTCGGCCCGCTTCTGCTCGTCGATGCTGAGGACGACGCCGCGGTGCCGGAAAGGCCGACCCTGCGCATCGCGCTGCACCCGCCCGCGCGAGCGCAGCCAGGAATGCGACCCGTCGGGCCGGACGACCCGGTAATCGACCTCGTAGCTGCCGCCCTCCCGCAACGCCCGGTCGATAGCGTCCGCCCGCGCCTGGCGGTCGTCGGGATGCACCAGGGCCTGGGAGGCGGCGAACGTGGTGAGTTTCCGGGGCGATACGCCGAAGAGGCGGGCGCAGGTCGGCGAGACCGTGGCGCGGCCGGTCGGGATATCCAGCGACCACACGCAGACGCCCATCTCGTCGAGGGTCTGCCGGAGTTCGTCGAGGGTCGGCGTATCGGTGCGATCTGGTCCTATGTCGGACACATCAGCACTGTTCGTCATCGTACATCCCGAGACTACACCCCGGACCAGAGCTCCCCGGGTGACAACTTGTACATGTCGCAGCCCGGACACAAGACGGCGAAGGCTTCGGTCCACCCGCCGATACAGAGCCCCGCAGACGCGACACGACCTCGCGCAAGCCGCCTGGCAGGCCGCCTGGAAACGACGATCCGCCCTGAGCCACGGGCCCGCGAGAGCTGAGCCTCCGGACGTCCTCGATCGTTCGGCACGCCGAGACTTGAGCTGGATCAAGGCCGCCCGCCCCGGAGCGCCGAACCATGCGGCATCCGGATCGGAGACACCCCATGCCCACGACCACCGCAACCGCGCTCGCCGGCATCCGCGACGTCCTCGTCGGCACCACGGTCGAGGGGGAGCGGGAGCCGGCCTCGTCGGCCATCGGCTACGGTCTGACGCTGGCCAGGGCGGCCGGCGCCCACCTGACCGTCCAGTCCACCTCGTGGCGCCTCTCGGGGGACGACGCTTGGCTCGGGGACTTCGACGATGCGGGCATCGCCGTCATCGACCGGCGGCTCGACACGCTGGCCCGGTCGATCGCGGAGCGCGCGGCCGGCGACGCCGCGCAGGCGGGATTGATCTGCACGACCGAGACGCCGAGCCTGTCCTACCCGGACGTGGTGAGCCGGCTGGCCGAGCGGGCGCGGCTGCACGATCTGACGGTCCTCGACGCGGGGCCGCGGACCTACGACCTCGACCGGGAGACCATCGAGAAGGCTCTCCTCTTCAGCGGGCGTCCGGTGATCGCGGTGCCGCCGGCCCACACGGCCTTCGCAGCCCGGCGCATCCTGCTGGCCTGGGACGGCAGCGCCCACGCCGCGCGCGCCGCCAACGACGCCCTGCCCTTCCTGCGCGCCGCCGAGGCCGTCG
>NZ_LSIX01000673.1:0-228 GCF_001556475.1 Methylobacterium sp. CCH5-D2
CACGCCGAGGATGAAGGCGAACGAGGTCATCACGATGGGCCGGAAACGCAGTTCGCATGCCTCCAGCGCCGCCTCGTGCAGGGACCGGCCCTGCGCGACGAGGTCCTTGGCGACCTCGATGATGAGGATGGCGTTCTTCGCCGTCAGGCCGATCACCGTGATCAGGCCGACCTTGAAGTAGACGTCGTTCGGCATGTCCCGCAGCAGCATGGCGAAGACCGCGCCGAC
>NZ_LSIX01000674.1:0-2616 GCF_001556475.1 Methylobacterium sp. CCH5-D2
GGGCAGGAGGGACTGGCCGCCCGCCACGACCCGGGCCTCGTCGCCGTGCCGCGCGAGCGCGTCGAGCGCCTGGTCGAGGCTGTCCGCGCGCAGGTAGCCGAAGGGTGCGGGCTTCATCGCGTGATCCCCAGGCGGGCCAGCAGGCGGCGCAGCAGGCCGGGCGCGGTCGCGCCCCCGCCCGCGCGCCGCGCGAGGGCGGCGAAGAAGCCGCCGATGATCACGCGGGCGGCGCCGTCGAGCAGGCGCCCGCCCACCGCCGCGACCTTGCCGCCGACCGCGGCCTCGTAGGCGTAGCCGATCCGCGTGCCCGGCCCCTCGGGCGTCAGGGTGATGCGGCCGGAGCCGCCGCCGTTGCCGAGCGCGCCCGTCACCGTGCCGGCGAGCGTCGCCGCGCGCGGGGGGTCGAGGTCGGAGAGCCGGATGTCGGCCTTGTAGCGGCCCTTCACCGGCCCGACGCCGAGGGTGACCTCGGCGGTGAAATGCGTGTCCGAGCGCTTGCGCACCCCGTGCGCGCCCGGGATCACCGAGGCCAGCACCTCGGGATCGAGCAGCATCGCCCAGACGGCCTCGGGCGGCGCCGCGACGCGCGCCGAGCCCTCGCCGCGCATCGTACGGTCGCCGGGCTTCGATCCCCGAGAGGGCGCGCCCTGCCCGGCGCGCCCGGCGGGCGGAGCCGGCTCGTCGCGGCCGGCGGCGAGCGCGGCGAGTTTGGCCGGGGTCAGCGGCAGGTCGATCGCCTCCAGGGAGAGCGCGTCCGCCACCGCGTTGGCGAGGCAGACCGGGGTCGACATGCAATTGCCCTCGCCGACGCCCTTGGCGCCGAGCGGCGTGAAGGGCGACGGGCTCTCGACGTGCAGGACCGTGAGCTCCGGCATCTCGGTCGCGGTCGGGAGGAGGTAGTCGGCGAGCGTTCCGGACAGGAAGGCGCCGTCCGCGCCGTAGGCGAGTTCCTCGTAGACCGCGGCGCCCAGCGCCTGCGCGAAGCCGCCGCGCACCTGCCCCTCGACCATGCCGGGATGCAGGATCCGCCCGCAATCGTGCATCGTGACGTAGCGGTCGATCGCGATCTTGCCGGTGACCGGATCGATCTCGACCCCGCAGAAATCGAAGATGAAGCCGTGGCAGAGCGAGGAATTCACCGCATCGGCCTCGTCCGGCGCCGTGAGCTGCGGCGGCGTCCAGAAGGCGGTCTCGCGGATCGGCGCGCCGTCCATGTCGGGCAGGAGGCCCGGCGACCAGTGGGCCGTCGCCGCAACGCGGGCGAAGGGGAGCGACGCGTCCGGGTTCGTGCGCGAGCCGACCCGGCCGCCCGCGAAGACGAGGTCGTCGGCGCGCAGGTTGAGCTGGGCCGCCGCCACCGCCGCGAGCTTTTCGCGCAGCCTGAGCGCCGCCTGGTGCGCGACGCCCGCCACCGCAGCGGCGAAGCGGCTCGAATAGTTGCCCGAGGCGATCGACCACGCGTCCTTGGCGGTGTCGAGGTCGGCCGTGACCCGGACCTGGTCGAGGCCGATCCCGAACACGTCCGCCACCACCTGCGCCAGCACGGTGCGGTGGCCCTGGCCCTGCGGCACGGAGGCGACCTGCACGGTCACCGCGCCGACCGGATCGAGCGTGATGGTGGCGGTGGCCTGCGCCCCGTTCTTCGGGCCGGCCTTGGCGCGCTCGGCCGCGGTGAGGACGGTGGTGATGTAGCCCATGTTCGAGACGCTGGGCTCGACCGCCGCGGTATAGCCGATCCCGTAGAGGCGGCCCGCGGCGCGGGCCTCGGCGCGGCGGCGGACGAGTTCGGCGAGCCCGCCGTCGCGCGCGGCCACGTCGAGGGCGTGCTGGTAGTTGCCGGAATCGTAGAGCGCGCCGGTCGCCGTGCGGTACGGGAAGGCGTCGGCCGGGATCAGGTTGCGGCGGATCACCTCGAGCGGGTCGAGGCCGAGCGTCACGGCGATGCGCTGCATCAGCCGTTCCAGGGGATAGTAGACCTGCGGGCCGCCGAAGCCGCGCACCAGCCCGGTCGGCGTCTTGTTGGTCAGCACCACGCGGTTGCGCATCCGCACGTTCCGGATCGCGTAGGCGCCGGTCATGTTGCCGTGCATGCGGTAGAGCGTGGCGGGCTCGGGCGCGCGCAGATACGCCCCGCAATCCTCGACCTGATCCCAGTCGAGGGCCTCGACGCGGCCCGCGTCGTCGAAGGCGGCCGTGAGCGTGGTGACGCGGTTGGTGGCCGAGACCGAGGCGGCGAGGTGCTCCAGCCGGTCCTCGACCCATTTCACCGGACGGCCGACCCTGCGGGCGGCCGCCGCGATCAGGACCGCGTAGGGCGCGACGCCCTGCTTCACGCCGAAGCTGCCGCCGGAATCGGGGGGCGTGCGCAGGCGCAGGCGGTTGCCCGGCACCTTGAGCGCCCGGGCGAGCACGGCGTGGATGCTGAACGGGCCCTGGAAGTTGGCGAGCACGTCGTAGCTGTCGTCGGCGGCGTCGTACTCGGCGACGACCCCGTAGGTCTCCATCGGGCAGCCGGTGTTGCGCGGGTAGCGGACCGTCACCGAGAGCGTGTGCTTCGCCCGCCCGAAAGCAGCTTCGGGGTCGCCGTACCGGAAGGCGCGGTCGCTGACTTGGTTC
>NZ_LSIX01000675.1:0-2455 GCF_001556475.1 Methylobacterium sp. CCH5-D2
ACGCCCTCGTCGATGGCCTCGACCTCCATCGTGGCCTTGTCGGTCTCGATCTCGGCCAGCACGTCGCCGGACTTGATCGCGTCGCCCTCCTTCTTGAGCCACTTGGCGAGGTTGCCCTTCTCCATCGTGGGGGAGAGGGCGGGCATCAGGACGTTGATCGGCATGGTCTCAGGTCTCGGACGGTGACGGGGCGGCCGGATCGTCGAAGGCGAACAGGTCGTCGAGCGGGAACGGGACGGCATCGAAGGGCGGCAGTGCCACGGTCTCACCGCGCTGGACGGTGCCGTCGAGGCGCCACGTGCCCTCGGTCAGGGTGAAGGATTCGAGCAGGCCGGCCGTCGGATCGAGCAGCCAGAGATGGCCGACGCCGAATTCAGCGTAGATGCGGCGCTTCGGCCCCCGGTCGATCCGGGTGGTCGACGGCGACAGGATCTCGCAGACCCAGTCCGGCGGCGTCTCGATGAAGGCCGTTTCGGGTTCTGTCGGCAGGCGGGAGCGACGCCACCCAGCGATGTTCGGCACCACGACCTGCGTCCCGAGATGCAGTTCGGGCTCGACCATGAAAATCCATCCGCCGGGGCCACCGCGCCCGCGACCGAAAGGCGGAACCAGCTCGGCGGTCAATTCAGCGGCGACGACGGCATGTCTCGGGCGCGGACGGGGATGCGTCTCCAGCGCGCCGTCGATGATCTCCGCGACCAGATGCTCCGGCACGGCCTGGAGGTCGGCGTAGGTCGCGGGTCGGTGGGCGGGCGCTCCCATGGGGCAGTCGCCGCTAGTTGAGGTCGCCGGAATCGAGGCTGTCCGCCTCGATTCCCGCGCGGATGCGCTCGAACGCCTCCTCCTCCGACATCTCGGTCTCCAGCGCGTAGGCGCGAGCGGCCTGCCGGGCGAGGTCCATGAGGAGGCGGCCCCAGGTCGCCGGATCGTCGAAGGAGCGCCGCAGGGCGACGCTGACCGCGCCGTCCACCACGATGGCGCGCAGAACCTCGACGCCGCCGTTCTCGGCGACGTCGGGGGGCACGGAGAGTTCCTCGAACGCTTGGCTCATGGCTGGCAGCCCTCTCGGTGTCGCCCCGCGCGGAGGCGCGGGGGATGAGCGGCGCGCGGGCCTACTTGTAGCAGACGCTCTTGGCGGCCTCGACGACCTCGGCCACGGAGGGCAGCGCGAGCTTCTCGAGATTGGCCGCGTAGGGCATCGGGACGTCCTTGCCGGTGATGCGGATCACCGGCGCGTCGAGGTAGTCGAAGGCGTCGACCATCAGGCGGGCCACGATCTCGGCGCCGATGCCGGATTGCGGGAAACCCTCCTCGACCGTGATGCAGCGGCCGGTCTTCTTGACCGACTCGACCACCGTGTCGGTGTCCATCGGGCGGATCGTGCGCAGGTCGATCACCTCGGCCTCGATGCCCTGCTCGGCCAGCGCCTGCGCGGCCTTGAGCGCGTAGGTCATGCCGATGGCGAAGGACACGATGGTGACGTCCGAGCCCTGGCGGTGCACCCGGGCCTTGCCGATCGGCAGCACGAAGTCATCGAGCTTCGGCACCGGGAAGGACTGGCCGTACAGGATCTCGTTCTCGAGGAAGATCACCGGGTTCGGATCGCGGATCGCGGCCTTGAGCAGGCCCTTCGCGTCGGAGGCCGTGTAGGGCGCGATCACCTTGAGGCCGGGCACGTTCGAGTACCAGGCGGCGTAGTCGTGGCTGTGCTGGGCACCCACGCGGGCGGCGGCGCCGTTCGGGCCCCGGAACACGATCGGGCAGCCGAGCTGGCCGCCCGACATGTAGAGCGTCTTGGCGGCCGAGTTGATGATGTGGTCGATCGCCTGCATGGCGAAGTTGAAGGTCATGAACTCGACGATCGGCTTCAAGCCCGACAGGGCCGCGCCGACGCCGATGCCGGCAAAACCGTGCTCGGTGATGGGGGTGTCGACCACGCGCCGCGCGCCGAACTCCTGCAGCAGGTTCTGGGTGACCTTGTAGGCGCCCTGGTACTCGGCGACCTCCTCGCCCATGATGAAGACGTCGCCGTCGCGGCGCATCTCCTCGGCCATGGCGTCGCGCAACGCCTCGCGCACGGTCATCGTCACCATCTCGGTGCCGGCCGGGAACTCCTCCATCACCGGCTCCTTGGCCTTGTTGGTGATGGTGGCGGGCGCGGCCGGAGCGCGCTGGGCGTCGTCGCCCGTCTTGGCGGCGGGCGCCGGCTTCTCGGCCAGTCCCTCGGCCTGCATATCGGGCGTCGGGGCCGGCTGGCCGCCCTGGGCGGCGCCGTTGGGCTTGCCCTTGCCCCCGGAAGCCGCGGCGGCAGCCACATCCTCGCCCTCGCCGGCGATGATCGCGATCGGCGTGTTGACGGCGACCCCCTCGGTGCCCTCCGCGATCAGAATCTTGGCGAGCACGCCCTCGTCGATGGCCTCGACCTCCATCGTGGCCTTGTCGGTCTCGATCTCGG
>NZ_LSIX01000676.1:0-1192 GCF_001556475.1 Methylobacterium sp. CCH5-D2
TACTCGGTGATGGCGGCGACGACGCCGGCGCCGACGGTGCGGCCGCCCTCGCGGATGGCGAAACGCAGCTTCTCCTCCATGGCGACCGGCACGATCAGCGCGACGTCCATGGTCACGTTGTCGCCCGGCATCACCATCTCGGTGCCCTCGGGCAGCGTGCACACGCCGGTCACGTCGGTGGTGCGGAAGTAGAACTGCGGCCGGTAGTTGGTGAAGAACGGCGTGTGGCGACCGCCCTCCTCCTTGGTCAGGATGTAGGCCTCGGCCTTGAACTTGGTGTGCGGCTTGACCGAACCCGGCTTGCACACGACCTGGCCGCGCTCCACGTCCTCGCGCTTCGTGCCGCGCAGCAGCACGCCCACGTTGTCGCCCGCCTGGCCCTGGTCGAGCAGCTTGCGGAACATCTCGACGCCGGTCACCGTCGTCGTCGTGGTCGCCCGGATGCCGACGATCTCGACCGTCTCGCCCACCTTCACGATGCCGCGCTCGACGCGACCCGTCACCACCGTGCCGCGGCCCGAGATCGAGAACACGTCCTCGATCGGCATCAGGAACGGCAGGTCGATCGGGCGCTCCGGCTGCGGGATGTAGGCGTCGACCGTCTCCATCAGCTTCAGAACGGCGTCGCGGCCGATCTTGGGCTCCTTGTCCTCGAGCGCCATCAGGGCCGAGCCCTTGGTGATCGGGATGTCGTCGCCGGGGAAGTCGTACTTCGAGAGGAGCTCGCGCACCTCCAGCTCGACGAGCTCGAGGAGCTCCTCGTCGTCGACCATGTCGACCTTGTTGAGGAACACCACCAGCGCCGGCACGCCGACCTGGCGGGCGAGCAGGATGTGCTCGCGGGTCTGCGGCATCGGGCCGTCGGCCGCCGACACGACCAGGATCGCGCCGTCCATCTGGGCGGCGCCGGTGATCATGTTCTTCACGTAGTCGGCGTGGCCGGGGCAGTCGACGTGGGCGTAGTGGCGGTTGGTGGTCTCGTACTCGACGTGGGCGGTCGAGATCGTGATGCCGCGCGCCTTCTCCTCGGGGGCCTTGTCGATCTGGTCGTAGGCCGTGAAGGTCGCGCCGCCGCTCTCGGCCAGAACCTTCGTGATCGCCGCCGTCAGCGAGGTCTTGCCGTGGTCCACGTGGCCGATCGTGCCGATGTTGCAGTGCGGCTTGGTACGGCTGAACTTTTCCTTGCCCATAG
>NZ_LSIX01000677.1:0-6501 GCF_001556475.1 Methylobacterium sp. CCH5-D2
TCCCCTCTCTGCGGGACTTCGTCCCGACCGACCCCCTTCGGGGGCCACCCTCCCCCGCAGAGGGGGGAGGGAGCGCGTCGGCTAGGCTTGCGCCGCCAGGAACGCCAGCACCCCGTCCCGGTGCTCCTTGGCACCCACCGCCGTGCTGTGGTCGCGGCCCTGGATCTCGAGCGCGCGCGCGTCCGGCAGCAGGGCGGCGAGCGCCGGGCCCGATCCCGAGACCGTGTCGAGGCTGCCCGTCGAGACCAGCACCGGCACCTCGATCTGTGCGACCTCCGCGCGCGAGAGCGTCTGGCGCGAGCCCCGCATGCAGGCGGCCAGCGCCCGCAGGTCGCTGCGGGTCTGCTCGGCGAAGGTACGGAAGGCGGCGGCCGTCGGGTTCGGGGCCGGCGTCCCGGCGGGCGCCTCCAGCGCCTCCGCGATGCCGGCGGGCAGGCCGCGGCCCTCGACGAGGTGGAGCCCGAGGCCCCCGAAGAGCGCCGAGCGCACCCGCGCCCGGTGGTCGAGCGCCAGGAAGGCGGCGATGCGCGCGCCCATCGAGTAGCCCATCACATCGGCCCGCTCGATGCCCAGATGGTCGAGGAGCCGCACCGCGTCGCCCGCCATCTGGTCGGAGCCGTAGAGGGCGGGGTCGTAGAGCTTCTCGCTCTCGCCGTGGCCGCGGTTGTCGAGCGCGATCGCCCGATAGCCCGCCTGGGTGAGCGTGCGCACCCAGAGCGTGTTGACCCAGTTCACCGCGTGGTTCGAGGCGAAGCCGTGGATCAGCAGCACGGGGGCGCCCGTCCCGCTCTCTGGCGGCACGTCGATATAGGCGATCCGCACGCCGTCCGAATCGAAGCTCTGCATTCCTGGTCGCGTCCTCTCACGTCGTCCGCCCGGCTTAGAACGGTGCGTGCCGACCCCGCAACGCGCGGATGCTTGCCGTCGGGCGGTTCGGCTGTCATCACGCCGCGCGATGACAGACGCCTCACCCTACGGCACCTACGCCCCGACCGGCCTCGTGGCCGCGATCGCCCGGCGCACCGCCAGCATCCCGGCCGAGAGCTGGGGCGGGCGCCGCCTCGCGCTCTTCCTGCGCCGCGTCGCCATCTCGCTGCTGCGCGGACGCCCCCTCGACGTCGAGCGCTACGGCGCGCGCATGCGGCTGCACCCCTACAACAACAACTGCGAGAAGAAGGTGCTCTTCACCCCGCAGTTCTTCGACCCCGCGGAGCGGGCGATCCTGCGCGAGCGCCTGCAACCCGGCTGCGTCTTCCTCGACATCGGCGCCAATATCGGCGCCTACGCGCTGTTCGTGGCGGCCTTCGCGGGCCCGTCCGCCCGCATCGTCGCGGTGGAGCCGCAGCCCGACGTGTTCGACCGGCTGAGCTACAACATCGCCCAGAACCCGTTCCACACGGTCAAGGCGGTAGCCTGCGCGGTGGCCGACAAGGCGGGCGAGCTGACCCTGTTCATCGACCCGCGCAACCGCGGCGAGTCGAGCCTGAAGATCGTGGGGACCAACGAGGGCGCCCAGATCCGGGTGCCCGCGGTGACGCTGCTCGACCTCGTGCGCGCGGAGGGGCTCACGCGCATCGACGCGGTCAAGCTCGACGTCGAGGGCGCCGAGGACCTGATCCTCGAGCCGTTCCTGCGCGAGGCCCCGGCCAGGCTGCTGCCCCGGCTGCTGCTCCTCGAGAACGGCACCGACCAGTGGCAGCTCGACCTGCCGAAGCTCCTCGAGAGCCACGGCTACCGCGAACTGACCCGCACCCGACTGAACGTGGTGTTCGAGCGGGCGTAGCTGTCCCTCCCCCGGGGAGCCGCCCTTACGGCGGCGTCACCACCGGGATGGGCTCGGCGACGCGCACGCCCTCGGGGCCGACCGCGCAGCGGTAGGCATGGGTCTCGACCCCCATGGCGCGGGCCTCCCGGAAGGCGCGGTCGAAGGCCGGGTCGAGGTCGCGGGCGACGTCGAAGGCCTCCGCCCGCATCTGCACCACCACGATCACCAGGGCGCGCCCGCCCGCCGCGACCACGTCGGCCAGATCGCGCATGTGCCGGGCGCTGCGGGCGGCGACGCAGTCCGGGAACTCCGCGAGGCCGGGCGTGCGCATGAGGTGGCAGTTCTTCACCTCGACATGCGCGGGCGGCAGGCCGGGACCGGTGGCCAGGAAATCGACGCGGCTCGCTCGGCCGTAGCGCACCTCCGGCCGCAGCCCGTCGTAGCCCGCGAGCGGCGCGAGCAGGCCCGCCCGAAACGCCTCGGCGACGAGGTGGTTGGGGCGCGCGGTGTTGATGCCGACCCATTGCGGGCCGCCCGGCAGGTCCGCCTCCACCAGCTCCCAGGAATGGCCGAGCTTGCGCGCCGGGTTGTCGGAGACCGAGAGCAGCACGCGGGCGCCGGGCTGGTTCAGGCCCAGCATCGCGCCGGGATTGGCGCAGTGCGCGGTGATCTCGGTGCCGTCGGGGAGCGCGACGTCGGCGAGGAAGCGCTTGTAGCGCCGCACCAGCCGGCCCTCGACGAGGGGAGAGGGAAACTGCATCCGCCCCGCTTACGGCGCGCGCAGCCCCGCGGGAAGACCGTGGCCGCGGACCACCCCGCGCGCTATCTGCGGCGCGTCATCCCGAGGGCCGCATGAGCACAGATTCCGACGCCGTCACCGCCGCCGTCCTCGTGATCGGCGACGAGATCCTGTCCGGGCGCACCAAGGACAAGAACATCGGCACCATCGCCGACTACCTCACCGCCATCGGTATCGACCTGCGCGAGGTGCGCATCGTGCCGGATGTCGCCGAGGCGATCGTCGAGGCGGTGAACCAGCTCCGCGCCCGCCACACCTACCTGTTCACCACCGGCGGCATCGGGCCGACCCACGACGACATCACGGCCGATTGCGTGGCCGAGGCCTTCGGGGTCGGCATCGACGTCGATCCGCGCGCCAGGGCGATGCTGCTGGAGCGGCACAAGCCGGAAGATCTCAACGCGGCGCGCCTGCGCATGGCCCGCATCCCGGACGGGGCGGCGCTGATCCCGAACCCGATCTCGAAGGCGCCGGGCTTCCACATCGGCAACGTCTTCGTCATGGCGGGCGTGCCCGCGATCATGCAGGCGATGCTCGACCAGATCGGGCCGGGGCTCGCCCGCGGCGCGGCGATGCTCTCCGAGACGATCGAGGCGCGCGGCCTGCCGGAGGGCACCTATGCGGGCCGGCTCGGCGAGATCGCGGGCCGGCACCCGGGCGTGTCGGTCGGCTCCTACCCCTCGATGACGCAGACCGGCTTCCAGAACCGCATCGTGGTCCGCTCGAAGGACGCGGCGGCGCTGGGAGCGGCCCGCGCCGAGATCGAGGCGCTGGTGGCCGAACTTTCCGCCTGACGGGCGTCTTTCCTCACAGGGGCATCCGGCGGGCGGGGGAGGCGGCATGGGCGAGCGGGACGGGGGCGAGCGCGCGGAGGAGCGCGAGGCGCTCGACGACATCGTCCGCTCGATCGGCCGGCCCGACGCCTACGTCCTGCACGAGGTCATCCGCCGCAACGGCGACCAGGAGCTGCGCCGCCACGGGGGCGCGCTGTTCCTCTCGGCCTTCTCGGCGGGCCTGAGCATCGCCCTGTCGCTGATCGTGCCGGGCGCGCTGAAGGCGCACCTGCCCGCCGCCGAATGGGCCAAGGCGCTCAGCACCATGGGCTACGCCGTCGGCTTCCTCGTGGTGATCCTGGGCCGGCAGCAGCTCTTCACCGAGAACACCATCACGCCGGTGCTGCCGCTGCTGCACGACCGCACGCCGAAGACCGCGTGGCGCCTGGCTCGGCTCTGGGCGATCGTGCTCGCCGGCAACATCCTGGCGACGGCGGCCGTCGCCGCCGTGATCGTGCATGCGGGCGCCTTCCCGCCGGAGCTGCACGCGGCCTTCGCGGAGATCAGCCACCTCACGGTCGCGTTCGACTTCTGGCCGACCTGCGTCAAGGCGATCTTCGCCGGCTGGATCATCGCCCTGATGGTCTGGATCCTGCCCGCGACCGGCACGGCCGCGACCCTCGTCATCGTGCTGATGACCTGGCTCGTCGCGCTCTGCGGCCTGGAGCACATCGTGGCGGGCTCGGTCGAGGCGTTCTACCTCGTGATGACCGGGGCGGCCTCGCTCAACGACTACGCGTTCCGCTTCTTCGTGCCGACGCTCCTCGGCAACGTCTTCGGCGGCGTCGCCCTGGTCGCGGTGCTGAACTTCGGGCAGGTCGCGCCCGAAGTCGAGGAGGGCAAGGAGGCGGACGGGGAGAGGACCTGACTTTCCGCTTGAAGGGGTGCCTTCGCGGATGAACCGGAACCGCTTTCCCGGACGCCTGGAACGGAGTGGACGGTGATCCGGGATCCAGAGAGCGATGTGCCGCGAAGCGGCCCGATCTTCGGCGACGTTGCAGAACTCGGACGCTGCGCGACTTTGTGCGCTGGGTCCCGGATCACCCTCCGCTGACGCTCCGGGCGTCCGGGAAAGGGTGGTGCGGCCGAGACCGCAGCGCCGCTTCCCGGGGAGACGGCCTCACCCCGCCATCGCGGCGCGCATCCTCTCGCGGAAGGCGTCGATCACCACCGGGCGGCCGTCGCGCTCGGCGTGCCAGAAGGTCCAGCCGTTGCAGGCCGGCAGGCCCTGGACCAGCGCGCCGATCTTGTGGATCGAGCCGGCGACCGGGCCGACGCCGAGCTGGCCGTCCGGGCGCACCGTCGCCTTGAAGCGGCGGCGCTCGTCGGTCAGCGTCTCGCCCGGCCGGACGTGCCCGGCCTCGATCACGCTGAGGAAGGGCACGCGCGGCTCGGCGCGCTTAGGCAGCGCCACCATCAGGGCGGCCTGCGAGAGCGGCGTCACCGCGGCGATGCGCGCGCGCGCGGCCTCGGCGTAGCTCTCCTCCCGCTCGATCCCGATGAAGCGGCGCCCGAGGCGCCGGGCCACCGCGCCGGTGGTGCCGGTGCCGAAGAACGGGTCGAGCACCACGTCGCCGGGATTGGTCGAGGAGAGGAGCGTGCGGGCGAGCAGCGCCTCGGGCTTCTGCGTCGGGTGCAGCTTCTGGCCGTCGGAGCCCTTCAGGCGCTCCTCGCCCGTGCAGAGCGGGATGAACCAGTCCGAGCGCATCTGGAGGTCCTCGTTGCCTCCTTTGAGCGCCTCGTAGTGGAAGGTGTAGCCCTTCGATTCGGCCGAGCGGGAGGCCCAGATCAGCGTCTCGTGGGCGTTGGTGAAGCGCTTTCCGCGGAAGTTCGGCATCGGGTTGGCCTTGCGCCAGACGATGTCGTTCAGGATCCAGTAACCGAGATCCTGCAACGCGCTCCCGACCCGGAAGATGTTGTGGTACGACCCGATCACCCAGAGGGTCGCGTTCGGCTTCATCACCCGGCGGCAGGCGGCGAGCCAGTCGCGCGTGAAGGCGTCGTAGGCACCGAACGTATCGAACTTGTCCCAGTCGTCGTCGACCGCGTCGACGCGGCTCTGGTCGGGCCTGAGCAGGCCCGCCGTGCCGAGCTGGAGGTTGTAGGGCGGGTCCGCGAAGACGCAGTCCACGGAGGACGCCGGCAGGGCGTTCATCCGGGCGACGCAGTCGCCGAGGAGCACCTCGTCGAGAGGTAGGCGCTGGGCGGGTACGAGACCCATCCGCGGCGCCGGCGTCCGCCCGGTACGCGAGACCTGTTTCCGGGCGGGTGCGCCAGCGACCACGGTACGCGGGGAAGCCATGGCAAACACCGGTTACGCGACTGACCAGGGGACCATGCCGCCGGTACGGTAAAGGCCGGGTTTGCCGCGGTTGCGGTCCGTGTCCCGATATGGGGCTGCAGATTTTGCCGGGTGCCGAGCCGCGCGGCCCGTCCCCCGATCCTGTGCTTCGCCTCGTCCTCGGCCCCGCCGCCGTCGTCCCGCGCCGCGTCGCCGCTCGGGGGGAGGGGCGTGCCGGCGCGGCGCCGCCGGCTCACCCGAAGCCGTAGAGACCCGCGTGCCGCTCGGCGATGTCCGGCCAGCGCAGGGCCCGGAAGGCGGCGGCGTCGAGGTCCGGGGCCGCCGCGGACGGGCAATCCAGGAGGGCGCGGATCCGCGATGCCGTCGCCGCGGTGCCGTCGTGCCGGACGGTGGCGCTCCGGAGCCAGTCCGGCGTCTTGTCCGAGTGGGTGGTGACGACGGCCAGGCCGTGCTCCAGGCAGGCGATGGCCGAGCCGCGCTTCTCGCTGACGCCGTCCGGGAAGGGCAGCAGGGCGACGCGCGCCCGCGATAGCTCCTCCGACACCCGCTCCGGCTCGGCGTCGAGCACGAGCCGCAGGCCCTGTGCCCCCGCCCGCTCCGCCACCGCCCGGAAGACCGGGCAGGCGCGGTCCGGGGCGGAGCCGATCACGACGGCCTCGACATCCGGCGCCGCGGCCCGGACGCGCTCGGCCACGTCGAGGAACGCTTCGAGCCCCTTGCCCGGGCCGATCTGACCGAAATAGACCAGCGCGCGCGCCCGCTCCGAGGCCGGGGGAGCGCCCCGCACCGCGATGTTCGAGCC
>NZ_LSIX01000678.1:0-4531 GCF_001556475.1 Methylobacterium sp. CCH5-D2
GCGACTGGACCCTCCGCACTCTCGATCCGGGCCCCGGCTACGCCGCCACCGCCGCGGTCGCCGGCAGCGGTGATTTTCCGGTTCTACGAGCCCTCCCAGTGGGTTGGCCCGGTCTTCTCCGCTGACGGCGAAGATTCTCGCACGAGATCGCGGAAGTCCGCTTGCGGTGCGGCGAGCCCGCGGCTATACACCCGCTCGCCGGCGCTGACCGGCCTTCGGAGTGTAGCGCAGTCTGGTAGCGCACCACGTTCGGGACGTGGGGGTCGCAGGTTCAAATCCTGCCACTCCGACCAAATATCCCGAGATCTCATAGCAACGTCCGTTACAGGTCCCCCCAGGGGCGCCGTCGAGCCTCGATCGCTCGGCATGTCGGCGGCTTTCGCGGGACCGAGTCTGCCGCTCCGGGCGCGAGCGGCCAGAAATCCCATGGCTCTCGCGGACCCGCCCGACGGATCGACGTTGCCTGCGGGTCGCGGCAGGCTTTGCCGGCTCGCCTCCGCGGTTGAGATCGCGGCGCGGACGGACCAGGATGGCCCCCGATCCTGGGGAGGGCCGCCGATGGTATCCGATTGGCTCCACAAGCTTCAGCTCCGCCTCTGGCAGCGCCGCGAGCGCGCGATGGCGCGAGACCTCCGGCCGAGCGGCACAAGCGAAGGCGACTGGATCGGAGCCAACGTCGCAGCCTCGGCATCCTGCTCCGGGACGGGCGGCCAGGCTTGGGTCCCCCCGGCCTCCTTCAACCCGTCGACCTGTGACGTCGGATCCTCCGGCGGTGGCGGAGACTGCTGAGGCACCCGCCCGCTCCACCCTCACCGGTTGCCGATCGTTGGACCTCCGGCGGTCCCCCCTGTGCCCGGCGGTCCGCTCGTCTGCGTTCCGCCGATATCGACGCCCGGCGTCGTCCCGGGAACGGGCGAATTGCTCGGGTTCGCCGTGTTTCCTGCACGGGGCGGTCTCGGCCCGAGATCACGATCGTCGGGGCGCACGCCACCCGTCCCGGCGGGGGCTCGGACACCGGTATTGCCCGCGCCGCCGGTGACGACCTGCGCCGCGGCCGGGTCGGCCAGCACGAGCGTGGCGACGACGGCGAAGGCCTTGAGGTTCCGCATCGATGCTGCTCCGCCCTCCGCAATCGGAGCCCAACCCCTGAGATCCCCGAGGGTTCAGCCGCGCCCGGCGCGGGGACCGTGAGGCCGGCGGGCGCGCCGCCGTCCTCGCGCAAGTCCTCGATGGCCCCAGGCGCCGACGTGTCGATGGCGGGGGGATCCGCGGGCCGATCGCCCACGGTTTGACTGATATCGATATTGTGTTTTTAATGTTTGAAGTAAGTCGCTGTGCAGTGAGTACTCAACAATACAATCAACTGGAGGAGAGTGCGATGCTCAAGTCATTGAGTGCGACGGCCGCCCTTTGTGCCCTGATCATCCCTGTCGGAATCGCCGAGGCGATGCCGATGGGCGGCTCGTACACGGGCCGCGTGGAGAGCCAGACGCCGCAGCCGATCGGACCCGATCAGATCCGAATTCAACAGAAGGCGACCGGCGTGAACACCGGTCCCGGCACGCCGCTGGATGGGGCGACGGTTCAATGGACCGAGACCGCGACGCTGACGAACGGTCAGGGACCCGTCGAGGGCTTGATCACCTTCACGACACCGGCCGGATCGACCTCGAGCACCTACCGCGGCACGGTGACGACGGATGCTCAGGGTCGCGTGACCGCGACCGGAACCTACCGGGACAAGTCGAGTACCGGCGAGTTCAAGGGCGTGAAGGGCAGCGGGACCTTCTCGCTCGCCTACGTCTCGAGGACCGATTTCACGGGTGAGTGGAAGGGCGACGTCAAGCTCCCGGCGCAGAAGGCCTCGAAGCGCTGACGCCCGCGCGTCCGGGCCGCCGGGGCTTCCGCCCGCGGGTCACGGGGAGTGACGCCGTGTCCCGCCTCCCTGCCCGCACCCCGCGATCCTGCAGGCTTCGCGGATTGCCCCGGCCCTCGACCTGTACGGGCAGCGACGACTCCGATACCGTCCGCGCTCGGCATCGTGGCGTGGTTCGGCGATCCGGGAAGAACCCCGCATCCGCCGAAGCGTTCTGTCTCAGCCGCAGGCCGTTCGAGGAGCACGTCGTGTACAAGGTGAGAGGGACGGATCCGTCCGGCCGGGTCATGACCTTCGCTTGCGGAACCGACGAACAGGCGATGGAGAAGACCTGGGAACTCCAGCGCCGTGGGTTCCGCGACGTGGTGGTCCTGGACCCGAAGGGTCGTGAGATGGGCGCCGTCGCTTTCGAGCGCTCCCTGGACATCGACTGGGACTGAACGGCCGTTCCGTCACCGGATCCGCGCGCGCGGGATCCGTCGTTCTCCCGCGGCCACCGGGACCGTTTCGCCGCTCTCCGCCGCCCGTCCTGCCGGACGCCGCGGCGTTTCGCGGAAACGTTTCGTTAACCATGACAACCTAGCTCGGACAGCGAGCTGCCGGTCACCGTCTCAACACCGGGGCAGCGCGTGCAAGGCGATCCGAGCCACCCTCTCGGATCGCCTCCTCGCCCCTTGCGGGGAGCGTCGCTTGCGGGGAGCGTCGCACGGGATCCGGCCGATGCCCGCGAGGCGTGCCGGCTCCCCCTGTCCACGATTCCCGCCCGATCGGGCCGGCCGTCCCTCTTCCGGGCGCGCGAGACCGCGGTCGATTGATCCATCGCAAGGCGGCTTCGAACGCGGGGGGACAGGATCCTGCCAGCGGATCGACCGCGGCTGGACAGCTGGAACCGACCCCATGACGAGCAGATCGCGCCCGGCCGTCGACGTTGGCGACGGGTCGCCGACCCTTCGCCGCCCGGCACGGCGCCCGCGACAGCCGCAGACCGCGCAGGGCATCGCGGACACGCCGTCCTGAGGGCATCCGGATGCCGTTGCACGCCATACTCGCAGGCCTCACGCGCCGGCTGGACCGGGCCGGGCTGCTCGGTGCGCCGGAGCGGCAGGTCCTCCTCGGCCTGAAGCCGCAACGGCGGCAGGTTCCGGCCCGTGCGGACATCCGCGGGACCCGCGACCATGACGGCGCGCACCTGATCGTGAGCGGCGTCGCCTGCCGTTACGAGATGCTGCCGGACGGCACGCGCTGCATCATCGCCCTCTACTTCCCGGGAGAGTTCTGCGGGGTCCCTTTGCTGGTGCCGCGCACGGTCACGAGCACCGTGGGGGCGCTGTCGGCCTGCGTGGTCGCCGACGTCCCGCTCGGCACGCTGGCGACGCTGGTCAGGGCTTATCCGCGCATCGGGCTCGCCCTGTGGTGGCTGTCGGTGGTGGAGCTGAGTATCGCGCAGGAATGGCTCGTCAACGCCGGCCGGGATGCCGAGCGGCGGATCGCGCACGCCATCTGCGAGATCCTCGCGCGACAGCGCGCTTCGGGCTGCGACGAGCACGAGGTGTTCTCGAACGGGATACGGCAGGTGACGCTGGCCGACATCACCGCGGTCTCCACCGTACACGTGAACCGGGTGCTCCACGCCCTCCAGGAGGGCCACCTCATCAAGCTGGCCAAAGGCGTCGTGACGGTGCCCGACTTCGCCCGCCTCGCCGCCTTCGCGGGTTTCCATCCGGGCTACCTGCACCTCTCCGACGGCGCGACGGCGGCCCCGTCGGAGGCGGGCGCGCCGGGCGTGTCCGTCTTCGGCGAGCGCCCCGATGCGCGGGGCTTCGCGGCCGTCCGGCGGGGCCCGATGCGCGGCTGAGCGGGGGCGGCGGGATCCGGGGGGCGCGGCCCGGCTTCCCGCACCGGGCGCAGCGGTGGGTTCGTCAGTGGGACATCAGGCAGCAGACCGGCGTCCTCTCCAGCAGGTCGCGCGTCACGCCGCCGAAGAACCATTCGCGCAGGCGGCCGTAGCCGTACCCGCCCGCCACGATCAGGTCCGCGCGGAAATGGCGCGCCGCCCGCTGCAGGTCGTCGGCGACGCTCCAGCCGGACGGCGCGGCGACGTGCGCGCTCGCGCTGACGTCGTGCAGGGCGAGGTAGCCGACCACGTCCTCCACGTCCGAGCGGTCGGCGGGGTCGGCGACGCTGAACACCTGGACGGCCTCGGCGCGGCGGAGAAACGGCATGGCGTCGGAGATCGCCCGGCGCGTCTGGAGCGTGTTCTTCCAGCCGATGACGACGCGCGCGGCGTCGAGATGTCCCGTGCCGGCCGGGACCACCAGGACGGGCCGTCCCAGCCCCATCAGCGCGTCCCCGACGCCGACCGTCATGCCGGGTGAAACGCCCTCGTCGTCCGCGTAGCGACCGAGGACGACGAGATCCGCCGCCCGTGACTGACGCGCGAGGAACGGGACCGGGCCGGCGAGGTCGGAGCGCCACACCGTGCGGTCAGCCAGGGACGAGGCCGCGCGGAAGGCCCGCTCGGCGCCCGCGAGCTTGTCCAGGGCCGCCTGCCGGATCTCCTCGATGACGAGGCCCATGGGTGCGGCCGTCTCGCCGTAGCTCTGCGGATAGTCCGGCAGGCAGGCGGCGGCCCCGAGGAGGCGGGCGCCGAAGCGC
>NZ_LSIX01000679.1:0-663 GCF_001556475.1 Methylobacterium sp. CCH5-D2
TGTAGACGAAGGCGAAGAACAGGTTCTGGCGGATGTTGCCCATCACCGCCTTCGAAAGGCGCCGCGCCCGCACGATCCCCATCAAGTCGCCCTTGAGCAGCGTCAGGCCGGCGCTCTCGATGGCCACGTCCGTGCCGGTGCCCATCGCGATGCCGACGTCCGCCGCGGCGAGCGCGGGGGCGTCGTTGACGCCGTCGCCCGCCATGGCGACCACCTGCCCGGCCGCCTTGTAGCGCTCGACCACGGCGGCCTTCCGGTCGGGCAGCACCTCCGCCTCGACCTCCTCGATGCCGAGGCGGCGGGCGACGGCCTCGGCGGTGGTGCGGTTGTCGCCGGTCAGCATCACCACCCGGATGCCCTCGGTCCGGAGCGCCGCCAGCGCCTCCGCGGTCGTCGCCTTGACGGGGTCGGCGATGGCGATGACGCCCGCCACCCGTCCGTCGACGGCGGCGAAGATCGCGGTCGCGCCGTCTCGCCTCAGTTCGTCCGCCCCTGCCGCATATGCCGACACGTCCACGCCATGCTCGCGCAGGAAGGCCGCGTTGCCGAGCGCAACCCGGCGCCCCTCCACGGTGCCGAACGCGCCCTTGCCGGTCGGGCTTTCGAAGTCGGCGACGGCGGCGGTCGCGACGCCGCGCTCCTCCGCGGCCCGCACGACCGCCG
>NZ_LSIX01000680.1:0-2186 GCF_001556475.1 Methylobacterium sp. CCH5-D2
CGCGCCGGGTCCGCTGGGAGGCGGTCCTCGACCGCCTGACGCCCCCGGCCGGCGCCTGGTACACCGCCAAGATGCCGCGCGCGTAGTCTCAGTTGCGGCACCGCGAGCGCGGCTCGCTGCAGCAGGACGAGCGCCAGATCGACGGGGTAAACGCGGTGCGCCTGTACGAGGCGCTGTCCCGTCGGCAGCGGCTGCCGTCCAGGCAGCGGCGATGATCGTAGCCCTTGTCGGCGTGCAGCTTGTCGGGCTCGCGCCGTTGGCGACCGGGCCGACCGGTACGGACACCCGGCACCGCATCGAGCGTGGCAGCCAGCATGCGGCTGTCGTGGCAGTTGGCCCCCGTGAGCCTCAGGCCGAGCGGCGTGGCCCTGGCGTCCACGACGAGACAGGTCGTCGGGGACGAGAGCATCCAGGGCCTTCCAACCCGCTCACGCCGGTTTTGTCCCACACTCTGAAGCTCGTTCAGGGGACGTATCCCGGGGGAGGCGCTGGTACCCTCATGGTTCGCGGCCCGGACATTCATCCGATGAAGTCCATCAAGGGCCGGTACAAGCCGGCTGCGAATGTGGGCTAAGGGGAGGGCTGTCAGGCCGCGCTGAAGCTAAAAACCCAGTGCAGGCAATAACTCAGCTCGAGTGGCTGGCGGAGGTAGCGTCCGTCGCGTGAAAGGTTATGGCTCGCTAAGTAGTTGCTTATTATAGATTTCTTCAAGCGGGTTTGGGTTTGTGTAGGACGTTGAGTAGGACGTTTAGTCGGACGCTCAACGTGCAAAGAAGCACCTGTCTCGATGGGCCAGGCGTCGGGGCTGTGGCCCGGCGGGCATAGCGGCAGGGCAGGGCGGTCCGTATCCCGCGCCGATGTCCGCGCACCTCGCCCCCGTCCCGACCTCCGACCTTTACACCTGGCGCTCCGGCATCGAGCGCCTGAGCCCGGGGAAGAGCCCGTGCCCCGGCCTCTACGGTGAGCAGTGGCAGAAGACGCACGCTGCTATGCTCGACTTCCTGGAGCGGTTCGGCGCGCAGGCGGTGGAACTCGGCTGGACCGACCTCGACCTGTTCTCGGTCCATGCGCAGCACGGCACGATCCGCGGGGACTATTGCGGCGCTCTGGTGCCGATGCCGGGGCCCGTCGAGTTCATCGACGCCGACCGGATCAGCTTCGGGCTGCTGACCTACTACCGGACGCAGGTCGGCAACCCGCACCCGCGCCTGCGGGGCGTGCCGATCTGGGCGTTCAAGGGGTGAACGGGCTCATTCGCCAGCTCCGACACTGGCAATGATCTCGATCTCGTCCAGCTCCTCTGGCACCTCATGCTGAGGCGTCACCAAAATCTTCGTGGCTCTGAGGCCGCGTCGAGGTCGGCTTTCCCGGCGTGCAATTTCGAGGTTAATCGCCGTTGTGATGAATTATAGCGGCTCTTCACCATGCCTTAGTACAGATTTGAGCGCTGCTAATTCGGCTGGCGTGAGTGAGATTTTGCTTTTTACCACGATTGCTCCCTGGCTCAGGGCCTAGCGTATCCGCTTAGGGGTACAGCAAGTCTCAATCCGCCTTCGTCGTCCCCCCGAAATTCCCTCATCACGCCCACGCGACTCTGTCAAACACAATACGTCGCCGCACTCGACATTTCCTCATCGCATGACAAGTGGCCCTTCTCACAGCGAATATTAATGTAATTCACTTGCGGTTGGGCTGGCCGAGTTGCGGATTGGAGCCAGGAAGCACGGGCCATTACCGAGAGACGGCGCTATCCTCACGCCATGGCTGACCAGAAGATCACGGGCGCCCTGCGCAAGGCTGCCATCGTCACCGGCAACGAGATCAACGCCGCGGTCGACGCGGTGCTGGCGAAGCCGAAGACCGGGCAGTACCCGATCGGCGGCGGCTACCTGCTCGACCTCGCTGCGGCCGTCGAGGCGCATAGCTTCTCCGCGAAGGCTCTCGCCGATCCGGAGGCCAAGCCCGGTTGGCGGAGGACCATGGCGCGCACCGCGATCCTGATGGCGCGGCCGGAGAAGGCGTGATCACCTGGCGCCGGACCTTCGATGACGCGCCCCACGATTTCGTCGCGGAGCGGGACGGCCTCACGCTCGGGCGCGTCTATCGGCACAGGCCGGGCGGGTTGGAGCGAGAGGTCTGGTTCTGGACCGCGAGCGGGCTCCTCACGACGGCCGCGGAGATCGGCA
>NZ_LSIX01000681.1:0-2080 GCF_001556475.1 Methylobacterium sp. CCH5-D2
TGCCCCGACGAGGCCACCCACCAATCCGCCCGGCCCAGCCCGGCCCGCGGCCATCGGCGCGCCGCCGGTGTAGCCGTCGATCCGGTTGGCAAGGTTGACCTGCTCGGTCACCTCGGCCCGCGCGAAGCGCTTCACGGCCGGATCGCGGGTCCTGGCATGGGCGTCGCGAGCCGTGTTCTCGAGGAAGAGACCGCCCTTGGTGGCCATCTCCAGGTAGACCGGCGTGGGCAGCGCGCCCGATGGCGTCGGCTGGGCGATCGCCGTCCGTGTCACCGCCAGGGCGGCGGTGGCCGTCAACATGTGTACGAGGAAGTCACGGCGCAGCATCGGGGGCTCCCGGTTGGACGACGCGTACGGTTCGGCCGCGCGGGCGGCAGGTGCGTCGTTGGTGCAACCAAGAGTTGCCTTCTCTGTTCCTAGGCGATCGGGCTCGGCCGCATCACCCCCGCATTCACCGGCCGGACGGGACGGCGCGTGAGCCCCTGGCGCCGGCCGCGATGCACGAGAAGACCCGCGCCGGCCACTGCGGCGCCCGCCAGGAGGTCCGGCAGATAGTGTCCGCCGGACCCCAGCGTCGCGACGATCACGGCTCCGTTGAGCAAGAGGGCCGGCGCCCCGACGAACCGGACCGGCGCGAGGGCCCAGGCGGTGAGGATCGCGAGGCAGACGTGGAAGGAGGGGAACGTCACGAGGCCCCGGACGTCGCCGAGCACCAGGGTATCGAAGGTTCCGGCGCGCAGCTGTTCCAGCGCGTCAAGGTGCCAGAGGGCGCCGACCGTCTCGATTCCGGCAACCGGCAGCTCGGCGGGTGCGTAATGCGCGTAGGCGCCGACCGCGGGCAGGACGGCCGAGACGACGACCACGCAGAGCAGCGTGGCGCAGAACAGGCGCACGAAGGCCCAGAGCCGGCCGAGACGGCGGGTCGCCGCAAGAACGATCACCACCACCGCGATCTGCGGCCCGCTCGTGTGATAGGCGAGAGACAGCCACCAGTTGAGATCCGGGTGGAGATTCAGCCACGCGAGGTAGGTCGGCCAGTCGAATCCGAGCGCCCGCTCGGCTCGCGCCAGTGCGTGGTCGATCAGGGGCAGCCGGAGGGTGGCGGCGGCGTAGTGCAGGATGGCGACCGGCACCGTGAAGGCGATGAGGCTTGCGCTCGCCAGCGCCATCGCGCGCAGCGACGGCTCGGACTTGATCGGGCCGAGGCAGGCGGCGACGGCGAGGAGGACGGCGACCAGCGCCGCGACTCCGAGCGGGGCGAGCGGATCGAGCCGGATGCCGGCCCGGTGGAGCCAGACGGCGTCGAGCACGACCAGAGCCAGCGTCGTCAGCCAGAGCAGGGGGTGGGGCGCGGCGATGGCCGCGAGCAGCCGCCGCCGTGTCCCGGCCCATTCCGCCGAGCGCGGGCGCGCACCGCGGGCCCGAGCGTCGAGGGCGCGTGTCCGCCGGTCCGTATCGCTCGCCCCGTCCGGGACCTCCGTCGCGTCGTCGGGCTCGGCAACGTCCAGGCTGCCGCGACGCGGTCGGTCCATCATCCTCGTGTCGCCCCCTGCCGATGCACCGATGGATACGCGCGACGCCCGCATTGGTTCTCCGGCAAGGCTTGAGTGCTAGGCACGTGCAGCGGTGCGGCGTCATCCCTGGATGCCGGTCGATTTTTGCACCCTAGATGTCGGATCGTTGGCGGGACGGGTTTCCATGGATCGGCAGAGCGGCCTCGGGCTCGACGACATGCAGGCGCGGCAGGACCACGGCGGCGAGCCGCCCGAGGACGTCGTGCTGGAGCCGCTGGCCGACTACCCGCGGATCGACCTGCGCGGGAGCGGCGAGCCCTGGGCGAAGCGGCGCGCCGCCGGCAAGACCCTGCGCGAGGCCGTGCCGCACGCGGGCCACGGCACCCTCGACCTGCCCGAGGACCGGCCCGATCCGGTCTCGCTGATCGAGCGGGCGCACCAGGGCCGCCAGCCGGACCTCATCCCGCTGCGGGTCGCCCGCATGGCGAGCTCACCCTTCGCGTTCCTCCGGGGCGCCGCCCACGTCATGGCCTGGGACCTAGCCCGCACACCCACGAGCCAGATCT
>NZ_LSIX01000067.1:0-985 GCF_001556475.1 Methylobacterium sp. CCH5-D2
GGCGCGGCGGGCCGCCTCGCGGGCCGCTGCCGCCTCGGCGATGGCGCGGGCGACCTCGCGGGCCTCGTCGCGGGCGGCCTCCGCCTCGAAGCGGGTGAGCAGCGCCATCACGGCCTGCATCTCGCCGAAGGGCATGTCCTCGCAGGCGGTGAGCGCCCGCTCGATCATCCGGCGCGACAGGCCGGCACCCCGCGCCGCGGTCGCGCCGTCCTGCGCCTCGCGCCACGCGCCGAGCGCGGCGGCGATGGCGGGCAGCAGCGCCTCGGCGAGGCCGGCGCGCCGGTGCAGTTCGGCGACGCCGCGGGGCTCGCGCATCAGCACCGCGACGCGGGCCGGTTCGAGCTCGGCGAGGTCCGCGAAGGCGATCTCGGCGAACCCGACCTGCCCGGAGAGGATCGCCCGCAGGATCAGGCCCGCGTTGAGCTGGCCGGTGGCGCGCAGGTGCCGCACGACCCGCGCGACCGAGGCCGCACCGGCCCCGGCGCAGAGGTCGAGCACCGCCCGCTCGCCGGCCTCCCGGCTCATCCGGGCGCCGCGCTCCGGCGTGAGCCAGCCGCAGCCGGTGACGAAGTGCTCGAGGTCGCGGGCGAGCCGCGCGCCGACCGCGTGGCGGACCTCGATCGGCAGGTCGGGCCGCGCCAGCAGCGCCTCCCGGAGCACGGGCGCGGCGCCGTGGCGCTCGACCATGCGCAGCATCCGCCCCGTTGTGATGCGGGCGGTGGGGTTGCGGGCGAGCACCGCCAGGGTCTCCGGCCCGGCGATCTCGGCGAGCGCCCCGGCGACCGCGTGGGAGAGGTGGTGTCGGGCGGCGATCGCGGCGCGCACCGCCTCGCAGCCCATCGCGGCGGCGTCCACGAGGTCCGCCTCGGTGAGGACCGGCGAGCGGGCGAGGACGAGGCAGGCCACCTCGGTCTGGTCGCTCGCGAGCGCCACGATGAGGGGGCGCGGCGCCCGCGCGGAGGCCGCGCAGGCCTCGGCGAGCGCC
>NZ_LSIX01000682.1:0-9062 GCF_001556475.1 Methylobacterium sp. CCH5-D2
GCCCGAGATCCTGCACCAGATGCAGGACGAGCGCCGAGCCGATGAAGCCGCAGCCGCCGGTCACCAGTATCCGCATCGCAATCCTCGCCTCGGGCAGGGACCATCCGCCAGCCTGAGGCTTGACGGTTTCGCCGATCGCCTGCAGCGCTGGCTCTCAATCGCAGCGCGTCCCGCAGGCTTTTCCGTCTTCTGGCTGCCGTGTCAACAGATGGAGGAACGGCTGCAGTTGCACGGGCTGTAGGTCATCTTACACTGACACGTATCCACCACGTATCCACGCGATCTGGCATGTTGAGCGCCGATCCGTGCGGATGTCGGGCGACTTCTGCCGGTGCACGATCACGGGTCGATCACAGGCAGCGGGAAGCAGAAAGCGACCATGGGTCCTCGGCGGACGGAGCGGACTCTCGCCATTCGTCACCGAAGGGCTCTGGCGGTAAACCTAGCGGTACGGTACGCCCCTTGCTCACCGAGCGCGGGCAAGACAAGCCAGGAGCGGCACAGATTCGATGGAAGTCTTCCTGCAGCAGCTGATCAACGGCCTGACCCTCGGGTCGATCTACGGCCTGATCGCGATCGGCTACACGATGGTGTTCGGCATCATCGGCATGGTGAACTTCGCCCACGGCGACGTCTTCATGGTGTCGAGCTTCATCGCGCTGATCGTCTTTCTGATCCTGACCGCATGGCTCGGGATCAGCTCGATCGCGCTGGCGCTCCTGATCGTGCTGGTGGTGGCCATGATCCTCACCGGCCTCTGGGGCTGGGCGATCGAGCGCGTGGCCTACCGGCCCCTGCGCGGCTCGTTCCGGCTCGCGCCGCTGATCTCGGCCATCGGCGTCTCGATCTTCCTGTCGAACTTCGTGCAGGTGGCGCAGGGTGCCCGCAACAAGTCGACGCCGCCGCTGCTGTCCGGCGGCATCACCCTGATGGAATCGGAGAGCTACACCGTCTTCCTCTCCTACAAGCAGTGCCTGATCATGGCGGTGACCGCGGTGCTGCTGACCGGCTTCTGGTACCTCGTCCAGCGCACGCCCTTCGGGCGGGCGCAGCGCGCCTGCGAGCAGGACCGCAAGATGGCGGCGCTCCTCGGCATCGACGTCGATCGCACGATCTCCCTGACCTTCGTGCTCGGCGCCGCGCTCGCGGCCGTCGCGGGCGTCCTCTACCTGCTCTACTACGGCACGGTCTCGTTCTCGGACGGGTTCGTGCCGGGCGTGAAGGCCTTCACGGCGGCCGTGCTCGGCGGCATCGGCTCGCTTCCGGGCGCGGTGCTGGGCGGCCTCATCATCGGCCTGATCGAGGTGTTCTGGTCGGCCTATTTCTCGATCGAGTACAAGGACGTCGCGGCCTTCTCGATCCTCGCGATCGTGCTGATCTTCATGCCCTCCGGGATCCTCGGCCGCGCCGAGGTCGAGAAGGTCTGATGGCGCCCGCCCGCTCCCCCGGCCTGCCGGACATCCTCCGCGACGCCGGCCTCTACGCCCTCGTCGCCTTCGCGCTCTGCGTGCCGGTCGTCAGCTACCGCACGGAAGCCGGCCCGGCCGGGCTCGAACTGCTGCCGCGCTGGCCGCTCGTTGGTCTCCTCTGCGCCGGCATCTTCGTGCTGCGCTTGGCTCAGCGCCTCGTGCTGGCCCGCCGCGACGCGCGGCGCGCGCTCATCCCCGCACCGTCCCAGGCGACCGAGGCCGTGCACGCCGAGCCGGCGGCCGGCCAGACGGTCTCCGGGTTCGCCCTCTGGGCCTTCCTCGGCCTCGCCCTCACGCTGCCGGTGATCGCGACCCTGGCGAGCGGGGGGCTGGGGCCCGCCCGCTACTGGATCGACCTCGGCATCCTGATCCTCACCTACGTGATGCTCGGCTGGGGCCTGAACATCGTGGTCGGCCTCGCGGGCCTGCTCGACCTCGGCTACGTCGCCTTCTACGCGGTCGGCGCCTACACCTACGCGCTCCTGTCGACGACCTTCGGCCTGTCCTTCTGGGTCTGCCTGCCGCTCGCCGGCCTGTTCGCGGGCCTCTGGGGCATGGTGCTGGGCTTTCCGGTCCTGCGCCTGCGCGGCGACTACCTCGCCATCGTGACGCTCGCCTTCGGCGAGATCATCCGGCTCGTGCTGATCAACTGGACCGACGTCACGGGGGGCGCGGCCGGCATCTCGTCGATCCCGCGAGCCTCGTTCTTCGGCATCCCCTTCACCGCCGACGAGGACGGGTTCGCGGCCCGCTTCGGGTTGAGCTTCGACTCGATGCACCGGGTCGTGTTCCTCTACTACCTGATCCTGGCGCTGGCGCTTCTCACCAACCTCGTCACCCTGCGGTTGCGCCGCCTCCCGATCGGGCGCGCCTGGGAGGCCTTGCGCGAGGACGAGATCGCCTGCCGCTCGCTCGGCATCGACACCACGGCGACGAAGCTCACCGCTTTCGCGCTGGGGGCGGCCTTCGGGGGCTTCGCGGGCTCGTTCTTCGCCGTGCGCCAGGGCTTCATCAGCCCGGAGAGCTTCAACTTCCTGGAGAGCGCCATCATCCTGGCGATCGTGGTGCTGGGCGGCATGGGCAGCCAGATCGGGGTGGCCATCGCCGCGGTCGCGATGGTGGGCGGCCCGGAGCTGCTGCGCAACCTCGGCTTCCTTAGCGCCGTCTTCGGCGAGGGCTTCGACCCGAACGAGTACCGCCTGCTGCTCTTCGGCCTCGCCATGGTGACGATGATGGTCTGGCGCCCCCGCGGCCTGATCTCGGAGCGGCAGCCCTCGGTCTCCCTGGGGCGCGCCCGCGGCATCTCGGGCGCCCATGTCAGCGAGGGGCACGGCTAGATGAGCGCGCTCCTCTCACCCACGCCGAAGACCGCCGCCCGGATCGCCGCGACGCCCGACGCGGTGCTCTCGGTCGCCCACCTCACCATGCGGTTCGGCGGCCTCACCGCCGTCAACGACCTCTCCTTCGAGGCGCGGGCCGGCGAGATCACGGCGCTGATCGGCCCGAACGGGGCCGGCAAGACCACGGTGTTCAACTGCATCACCGGTTTCTACAAGCCGACCGAGGGCATGCTGCGGCTGGTGCAGCCCGACGGCAGCGTGCACCTCCTGGAGCGCCTGCCGAACTTCGCGGTGAACCGCACCGCCCGCGTCGCCCGCACCTTCCAGAACATCCGCCTGTTTCCCGGCATGACGGTGCTGGAGAACCTGCTCGTGGCCCAGCACAATCCCCTGATGCGGGCCTCTGGCCTCACCATCGGGGGCCTTCTGGGGCTGCCCTCCTACCGGGCCGCCGAGCGCGCCGCGATCGAGAAGGCCAAGGACTGGCTCGCCCGGATCGATCTCCTGGCGCGGGCCGACGAGCCGGCCGGCGCGCTGCCCTACGGCGCGCAGCGCCGCCTCGAGATCGCGCGCGCCATGTGCACCGACCCGGTCCTGCTCTGCCTCGACGAGCCGGCGGCCGGTCTCAATCCGCGCGAGAGCGCGGAGCTCAACGACCTCCTGCGCCTGATCCGCGACCGGCACGCCACCTCGGTGCTGCTGATCGAGCACGACATGTCGGTGGTGATGCAGATCTCCGACCACGTCGTGGTGCTCGATTACGGCGTGAAGATCGCCGACGGCACGCCCGCCGAGGTGCGGGCCGATCCCCGCGTGATCGCGGCCTATCTGGGCGTCGAGGACGAGGAGGTCGAGGCGGTCGAGGCCGAGGTGGGCCTCGCGCCGCATCCGGAGGCCGGACGATGAGCGTCGCCGGCATCAACGTCCTCGTCGAGGAGACCCGGGCCATCCAGGCGCGGGCCGGCGAGCCGCTCCTCGCGATCGAGGACGTCTCGACCTATTACGGCAGCGTCGCGGCCCTGCGGGGCGTCGATCTCACGGTGGGCCGAGGCGAGATCGTCACGCTGATCGGCGCGAACGGGGCCGGCAAGTCGACCCTGATGATGACGATCTTCGGCGCGCCGCGCGCCCGCTCGGGCACGATCCGCTACGCGGGCGAGGACATCACCCGGCTGCCGACCCACCGGATCGCCCGGCTCGGCCTCGCCCAATCGCCGGAGGGCCGGCGCGTCTTCCCGCGCATGAGCGTGTTCGAGAACCTCCAGATGGGCGCGAGCCTGCACGGCGGGCGCTGGTTCGCGCAGGATCTGGAGCGGGTCTGCGCCCTGTTCCCGCGCCTGAAGGAGCGCCTGCAGCAGCGGGCCGGCACCATGTCGGGCGGCGAGCAGCAGATGCTGGCGATCGGCCGCGCGCTGATGAGCCGGCCGACGCTCCTCCTCCTCGACGAGCCCTCGCTCGGTCTTGCGCCCTTGGTGGTGAAGGGCATCTTCGACGCGATCCGCGACCTCAACCGGCAGGACGGGATGACGATCTTCCTCGTCGAGCAGAACGCCTACCACGCCCTCAAGCTGGCGCATCGCGGCTACGTGCTGGTCAACGGCCGCGTCACCATGAGCGGCACGGGCCGCCAGCTCCTCGACGACCCGGCCGTGAAGGCCGCCTACCTGGAGGGCGGCCACGGCGCCGCGACGACGGCGTGAGCGCGCTCCAGGGGATCCTGTTCGAAGAGGAATCGATCTGGCTCTTCGGGCTCGTCACCGTGGTGATGGGCGGCTGGGCCGGCTGGATGGCCGCACGCGCGGTCGCCCGGGCGTGGCGGCCGTTCCCGTACGCCGTCCTGGCGCTGCTGCTCGTCGCGGCGGCCGTGCGCTTCATCCACTTCGCGCTGTTTTCCGGCACCCTGCTCTCGGCGCAGTACTATCTTGTCGACGCCGCCGTGGTGATGCTGATCGGCGCGGCCGGCTACCGCTACACCCGCACCCGCCAGATGACCACGCAGTACCGCTGGCTCTATGAGCGGACCTCGCCGCTCTCCTGGCGCGAGCGCCCTTCCGAGGGGGCGCCGGGGCGGTCATGATCGCGCAGGCAGGCCGGGGCCCCGCGCTCAGGCAGGCCGGACGCATGAGGCACGCCGCGCCGGCTTGGGCGCGGTCGCGTGTGACGTGAGGGAGATGACCGGGATGAGAGCAACACTTCTGGCGGGCCTCGCGCTCGGCCTCCTGAGCGCCGGCTCGGCGCAGGCGCAGCTCAAGATCGCCGTCGGCGCGCCGATCACCGGCAACAGTGCCGCCTTCGGGGCCCAGCTCAAGAACGGGACCGCCCAGGCTGTCGAGGACATCAACAAGGCCGGCGGCATCAAGGGCCAGAAGCTCGAACTCGCGGTCGGCGACGACGCCTCAGACCCGAAGCAGGGCGTCTCGGTCGCCAACAAGTTCGCCTCGGACGGGGTGAAGTTCGTGGTCGGCCACTTCAACTCGGGCGTCTCGATCCCGGCCTCCGACGTCTACGCCGACGCCGGCATCGTCGAGGTCACCCCGGCCTCGACCAACGTGAAGTTCACCGAGCGCGGGCTCTGGAACACCTTCCGCACCTGCGGCCGCGACGACCAGCAGGGCGCGGTGGCGGGCGAGTACCTGACCCGGCACTTCAAGGGCAAGAAGGTCGCGATCATCCACGACAAGACCCCCTACGGAAAGGGGCTCGCCGACGAGACGCTGAAGGCCTTCAAGGCCAAGGGCGGCAAGGAAGCGCTCTACGAGGGCATCAACCCGGGCGAGAAGGACTACTCGGCCCTCGTCTCGAAATTGAAGCAGAACGGCATCGATGTCGTCTATTTCGGCGGCTACTACACCGAGGCCGGCCTGATCATCCGCCAGATGCGCGACCAGGGCCTGAAGGCGCCGCTCATGGGCGGCGACGGCATGGTCGACAAGGAGCTCGTGGCCATCGCGGGCCCGGGCGCCGAGGGCACGCTCACCACCTTCCCGCCGGACGCCCGCAAGAACCCGAACGCAAAGGACGTGGTCGCGGGCTTCAAGGCCAAGGGCATCGATCCGGAGGCCTACACCCTCTACGCCTACGCCGCCGTGCAGATCTACAAGCAGGCCGTCGAGGGCGCGGGCAGCCCCGACGCCAAGAAGGTCGCGGCCTTCATGCGCGAGGGCAAGCCCTTCCAGACGGTGCTCGGCCCGATCAGCTTCGACAAGAAGGGCGACATCACGAAGCCCGACTACGTCATGTACACCTGGAAGAAGAACGACAAGGGCGTGGTCGACTACGCGGGCAACGAGGTGACGCAGTAGGCCGGTCGCCGGCCGCGAGCCAAAGGGCCGCCCCGGGCAACCGGGGCGGCCTTTTCTCTGCCCACGGCGCGCAACCCCCTACAATGGCTCTGGAACGTCGCCCAGGCGGCGCGGAAAGCCCGATGCGTCCGCCCATGGAATGTGCAAGATGCACGGGGCACGGGCGAAAAGTCCGGTCTGGACGCTGCGAGCGGACGATCAGGGTGGAAATCTTGGGCAGATCCGACGCCGGCCAGAGCGGCCGCGCTCTCGCCGGGCCGCTGACGGGGCCGAGCTTTCCCGTGTGCCACCGCCGCGCCGGGCTCACCGGCGTGTTTCCCGTTCCACAAATCGGCACCATCATTGCGAAGGCGCATCGGCAGGCCGAGCGCACCCGCGATGTGGGCCGACGCCCGCTCGGCATGATCAGGAGTTTCGTTTCAATGCAGGTTCGTTTCGACCGTCGCGGAGTGGCGCTCGGCCTCGCCCTCGGCGCCTCCCTCCTCGCGGCGCCGGCCGGCGCCGAGGATCTGACCGGAACCCTCAAGAAGGTGAAGGACACCGGCGCCATCACGATCGGCTACCGCGATTCCTCCGTGCCGTTCTCCTATCTCGGTGCCGACCAGAAGCCCGTCGGCTACGCCATGGACATCTGCTACAAGATCGCCGACGCGGTGAAGGCGCACCTCAAGCTCGACAAGATGGAGGTGAAGCTCAATCCCGTCACCTCCGCGACGCGCATCCCGCTCATCGCCAACGGCACGATCGACCTCGAGTGCGGCTCGACGACGAACAACGCCGACCGCCAGAAGCAGGCGACCTTCACCAACTCGCACTTCCTCACCGCGACCCGCTACGTCGCCAAGAAGGACGCGAACCTCAAGACGATCGAGGACCTGAAGGGCAAGACCGTGGTCTCGACCTCGGGCACCACCAACATCCGGCAGATCAACGAGGCCAACACCGAGCGCAAGCTCGGCCTGACCATCCTGCCGGCCAAGGACCACGCCGAGGCCTTCCTGATGGTCGAGACCGGCCGCGCCGTCGCCTTCGTGATGGACGACGTGCTGCTCGCCTCGCTCGCCGCCTCCTCGAAGACGCCCGACGCCTACGCGATCTCGACCGAGGCGCTCTCGAAGCCCGAGCCCTACGGCATCATGCTGCGCAAGGACGACGCGCCCTTCAAGGCCGTCGCCGACGCCGCCACCAAGGCGCTCTACACCAGCCCCGAGGGCAAGGCGCTCTACGACAAGTGGTTCACCAAGCCGATCCCGCCGCGCGACATCAACCTCAAGCTTCCGATGACCGAGGCGATGGAGAAGCAGTTCAAGACCCCGAGCGACAGCCCGGATCCGGCCGCCTACTGAGGCGACCGGCCTGAAAACCCTCGCGCGGGTCTTCACCCGCGCGAGGTTCCTGTGCAGAACGCGGGTCGGGCCGAGGTTTTCGCGGGCGGATACGCCTCGGACCTGCTCGACTGAGCCTCGATCTCCCGGCCCCGATGCGGCGAAGTCTGTAGAGCGATGAATTACAACTGGAACTGGGGCATCTTCCTCGAGCCCTCACCCGAAGGTGCCGGCACCTACGCCGACATGCTGCTCTCGGGCCTCCTCTGGACGATCGCGACCGCGCTCTGTTCCTGGGTGATCGCCTTCTGCCTCGGCTCCATCATCGGCGTCCTGCGCACGCTGCCGAACAAGGCCGCCAACGCGGTGGGCACGGCCTATGTCGAGCTCTTCCGGAATATCCCGCTGCTGGTGCAGATGTTCCTCTGGTACTTCGTCCTGCCGGAGGTTCTGCCGCAGGCCTGGGGCACCTGGCTCAAGCAGCTGCCCAACGCGCCCTTCTACACCGGCGTGGTGTGCCTGGGCTTCTTCACCGCCTCGCGCGTGGCCGAGCAGGTTCGCGCCGGCATCCAGGCGCTTCCCCGCGGCCAGCGCATGGCCGGCACCGCGATGGGCTTCACCGTGGCGCAGACCTACCGCTACGTGCTCCTGCCCAACGCCTACCGCATCATCCTGCCGCCGCTGACCTCCGAGTTCCTGAACAACCTCAAGAACACCTCGGTCGCGCTCACCATCGGCCTCCTGGAGCTCACCGCCCGGGCGCGCTCGATGCAGGAATTCTCCTTCCAAGTGTTCGAGGCCTTCACGGCCGCGACGATCCTCTACGTCCTCATCAATCTCGTCGTGATCACGGCGGCCTCGTTCATCGAGCGCTCCGTGGCGATCCCGGGACAGCGCTGATGCTCTCGAACTTCGACTTCAGCGTCATCACCTCGTCGCTGCCCTACCTGTTCGGGCAGGGCATGGTCTTCACGCTCTCGCTGACCGCCATGGCGGCCGGCATGGGCATCGTGCTCGGCACGCTGATCGCCATGGCCCGCCTCTCCGGCGTGCCGGGGCTGAAGCACGTGGCCAAGGTCTATGTCGAGCTGATGCGCTCGCTGCCGCTCGTGCTCGTCATCTTCTGGTTCTACTTCCTGGTGCCCTATATCGGCGCCTACGTGACCGGCGCCTCGACGCCGATCCAGGTCGGTGCCTTCCCGTCGGCGCTGATCACCTTCACGCTGTTCGAGGCGGCCTACTTCTCCGAGATCATGCGCGCGGGCATCCAGTCGATCCCCAAGGGGCAGACGGCCGCGGCCTCGGCGCTGGGGATGAACTACTGGCAGTCGATGCAGAACGTCGTGCTGCCGCAAGCCTTCCGCAACATGCTGCCGCTCCTTCTCACGCAGACGATCGTGCTCTTCCAGGACACCTCGCTCGTCTACGTGCTCTCGCTCACCGACTTCCTCGGCGCCGCCTCGAAGGTCGCCCAGCGCGACGGGCGTCTCGTCGAGATGTACGTCTTCGCGGCCGTGGTCTACTTCGCGGTCTGCCTCGCAGCCTCGTTCCTGGTGCGGCGCCTGCAGGCCCGCGTCGCCATCATCCGCTGACCGTCAGCGCCGTCTCAGGGGATCGCCCATGACC
>NZ_LSIX01000683.1:0-5865 GCF_001556475.1 Methylobacterium sp. CCH5-D2
GTCGCGTCGGGCGAGGCCGACCTCTACGTGCGCTGCGGTCCGACCATGGAGTGGGACACGGCCGCGGGCGACCACATCGTGACGGCGGCGGGCGGGTGCGTGGTGACGCCCGGGGGCGGCCCGCTTGCCTACGGGCGCCACGCGGCGGGCTACCGCAACGGCGCCTTCGCGGCGCTCGGCGACCCGCGCCTCGCCGGGCGCCTCGCCCTGCCCGTCAGTTCGGGGAGCGCGGCAGCGGCTCGATGAGCCGCGCGAGCGCGGGCCAGCGCGCCTCGGCCCGGTCGGCGAGGCCCGGATCGGCCACGAGCCGCGCCCGGCGCTCCGCGTCGCGGAACAGGTAGAGCCGGCCCCCGAGCACCGCGAAGACCAGCGGGTCCGCATCGACGATCCGCCCGTCGAGCACGCCGACCGGGTCGTTGCCGTCCAGGCGCGGCGCGTAGAATCCGGGCCCGGCCGCGAAGGCGGCGCGGTTGCCCGCGCTCGCGAAGCGCCACGCGCGCCCGCCCCAGGCCAGCTCGAACCGCTCGGCGCCGGGACGCGGGCCGCCGGGCAGGAAGTAGCTCACCGCGTCGAAACCGCGCAGCGCCAGGGTCGCGGGGAGCTCCGCGGGGAGCTGCGCGGGGGGCGTCGGGGCCTGCGCCCCGGCCGGCACCGGCCCGCAGGTGAGGAGGGCGAGGAGCCCGAGCTTACGGCGCGTTAACCACATCCTCGCTCTTATGCCGCACGGTGCCGCGCGGCGACAGGCGCCCGCGCACCCCCGGTTTGCCGCATTCGCGGCGCCGAATCGCGCCACGCGGAGCCGCAACGATCGGCGGAGGAGGAAGCATGACGGGCCCCAAACTCCACAGCCCCGCCCGGCGCCGGGCACTGTCCGGCGTCGCGGGCCTCGCCGCCGGCCTCCTGCTCGCGGGCGCCGGCGCGGCCAACGCGCAAGGGCGCGGCGAGGACGGCATGCCCGAATCCTTCCGCCCCGGCGAGATCATCGACAACGGCCACCGCTTCTTCGGCTCGGTCTCGCGCGGGCTCGCGCTGACCGTCGAGGAGGCGACCCGGCGCTGGGGCCAGCCGAACGGCTACATCCTGGGCCAGGAGGCCTCCGGCGCGATCGTCGGCGGCGTGCGCTACGGCGAGGGCACCCTCTACACCCGCAACGCCGGCCAGCGGCGCGTCTACTGGCAGGGTCCCTCCCTCGGCTTCGACGTCGGCGGCGACGGGGCGCGCACCATGATGCTCGTCTACAACCTGCCCTCCGTGCGCAGCCTCTACCGGCGCTACGGGGGCGTGAACGGCTCGGCCTACTTCATCGGCGGCTTCGGCATGACGGCGGTCGTCAACGACAACACCGTGGTGGTGCCGATCCGCAGCGGCGTCGGCGCGCGGCTCGGCATCAACGTCGGCTATCTCAAGTTCACCGACCAGCCGACCTGGAACCCGTTCTGAGCCCGGGCCGGGCCGCGACGGCCAGGGGAAGGGCCACGGCAAGGGCCACGGCAAGGGCCACGGGAGGGCCGCGTCCGGCGGGCTGGCCCGGGGCCGCGCCCTTCACTAGTATGAGGGCACGTATGTGGCGGGTCCGGCGGGACCCGGTCGGCGAGCGGTTCCGCGCGTGATCGAAACCCTGATGATCTTCGCTCTCGGCTTCCTGGCCGCGAGCCTCGGCGGCCTCCTGCTCCTGCCGGTGCTGAACGCCCGCGCGGCACGCCTCGCCCGGCGCCGGGCCGAGGCCCTGGTGCCGCTCGCCCCCGCCGAGATCGCGGCCGAGCGCGACTTCCTGCGCGCCCGCTTCGCGGTCCAGCAGCGGCGGCTGGAGCGCACGGTCGAGGCGGTGCGGGCCCGGCGCCAGGCCGACATGGCGGCCATCGGCGCGCGCACCATGGAGGCCGCGCGGCTCGCCCGCGACCTCACCCGGCGCGAGGGCGAGGTCGCCGACGGGCTGGCGCACAAGGCCCGGCTGGAGGGCGAGCTGGAGAGCGCCCTCGGCGAGGGCGCGGCGAGCCTCGCCACCCTGCGGGCCCTGGAGGAGGCGCATGCCGACCTCCTCGACAGCCTGCTCGCCGCCCGGCGCGCCGGCCCCGCCGGGGACGGGCGCGCCGCGGGGATGCCCGAGACCCGGGAGGACCTGGAGGAGCGGGAGGTCCTGCTCGCCCGCCTCTCCGCCGCGGAGGACGCCCTGGCGCAGGCGCTGTCGGCGCGCGAGAGCGCGGTCGAGCGCGAGAACGCCGAGCTGCGCACCCGCATCGCGGAGCTCGCCGACAGCCTCGCGCCGCCGCGCGAGCGCCTGCCCGTGGCCGGCGCCTTCTCGACGGCGCGCGGCTGAGACGGCGCCGGACGCCGATAGAGGCCGGAACGCGGCGCCCCCACGCGGGCCTTCCGCGTGCGAAATCGTGCACGAGACGCCTTGTTTCGACCACGCAAAAGCATCATCGGAGCGTCATCCTCCGGCAATCGAGATGGAACGAGCCACCATGGCCCTGAAGCTGACGACCCTCGCCCTCGCGCTCGGCGTCACCGCCGTCAGCCTGCCCGCCGCGGCGGAGCAGGCGCAGCAGACGCGGCGCGGCAACGAGACGCTGAAGAAGTACTGCACCGGGGACTACCTGAACTATTGCGGCAACCTCGCCCCCGAGGATCCGGCGCTCGACGTCTGCTTCGAGAAGAACTGGAAGTCGCTGTCGGAGAACTGCCGCCGGGCGATCGACGCCTACCAGGCGACCCAGAACCCGAAGGGCGGCAAGCGCGGCTGAGGCCGCCGCCGCCCGATCCGGGCCTCAATCCTTCACGACGAGGGCCGGGGCGGCGGCGACCGCCTCGCCCGGCACGAGCCCGCAGCGCAGCGCCGCGTCCGGCGGCAGCAGCGGCTCGAGGAGCGCGCGCCGCTCCGCCAGCGACGCGATGGCGCGCTCCGCCCCGACCCCGTCGGGGCTCGGCAGGGCCGCGAAGAGATGCTCCAGGGCGTAGCGGTAGCGCCCGACGCGCGCGCCCGCCTCCAGGCGCACCCAGGCGATCAGGCAGCGGTTCTCGGCGACCCGCATGGCGGCCTGCCGCACGTCCCAGTCGTCGAGGGTGCGGGCGAAGGGCAGGCCGGCCAGCCGACGCCCGTCCGCCGCGACCACGACGGCGGCGGTCGCCGCAAAGGCCGGGATCAGCCGCGCGTCGGCGCCCGCATCCTCGGCGAGCCGCCGGTAGAGCGACACCTGCGAGCGCGCCGGCACGGCCGCCAGCCCGTCGAAATAGGCGGCCACGTCCCGCACCAGGAGCCCGGGCGGCAGCACCCGCGTCCGGCTCAGGTTGCCCAGCACGTCGTGGAAGGCCTGCCCGGGCGCCGCCGGCATCAGGAAGCGCCAGGCGCGGTCGCGCAGCAGGCGCTCGTCGTCGGTCAGCGGCAGCAGCGCGGCGCTCTCGCCGCGCTCGCGGGCGGAGAGCGTTCCGGTCGTCTCCACGAGGCTGTTCCAGGCGCCGGCCCTGGGGCGACCGAAATCGCCCTCCTGCGCGCAGGCCGCCAGCAGCGGCAGCCAGGCGGCGAGAAGCGGCAGCACGGAGACGCCTGCGACGCTGCGGCGCAGGCGGCCCGGGATCGGGTGCGCCCTGTCCATGGAAGCGGTTCCGTTCGCCGGCGTTCAGGAGGCGCGGCTGTAGCGCACGCCGAGGAAGAGCAGGATCTGGCCGCGGCGCTCGTGCGTCTCGGCCGGGCGGCGGCGGCGCGCGAGCGGCCGGAACGGCAGCACCGCGGCCGCCGTCCGGGGACGGCGCGCGAGCTCGGGCGCGGCCTCGTTGGCGGCGCGCAGGGGGGTCGGCGGTGGGGCGAGATAGGTCGAGAGCTGCATCGGGGCACCTGTCGGCTGCGAAGGCTGTCCGCCCGGGTCCTCCGGAAAGGGCGTCGGCAAGGGGTCAGGCCTGAACGGTCGTCGGAGGCCAGATCAGCACGCGATGGTTAACGGAGCCTTGACGCGGCCGCCCCGGACTTGGCGCGGGTCTTGCTTGTGGCTGCTGGCCCATGGCGGGCGTTTCCTCCCTTGACTTGGCCCTGCCCCGACCGGCAGGGCCATTTTCTTGTCCGCCCCCGGCTCCGCGCCGCGGCCTTCTTCTCGCCGGAATTCTTGACGGAAGTCGGGACGCGCCGTGCGGACGGGTCGGCGGCGGCGGGACGGAACCGTCGCGGGTTCCGGCGCTTGCATAGCGGCGGCGCGGCCCGATATGCCGGGCGACGCGCGAACGACGTTCGGGATCGACAGACAAGGACACGGCTGGATGCGACTGGACACGGCACCCCTCATGCGCGCGGCACGGCGCCGGCCCCCTTCGCTCGCGATCCTGTCCCTCGGTCTCGCCCTCGCCGCCGTGACGGCGGGTCCGGCCGCGGCCCAGCGCGAGGACCAGGGCCTGCAGCTCGGCTGCGCCAACGACTATTTCCGCCTCTGCGTCGGCGTCGATCCGAACAGCCCGGACGCCGAGCGCTGCATGACGCGCAACCGCAAGCGCCTCTCGCCGGAATGCCGCGCCGCGATCGGCGACTACGACCGGCGCACCGGCGGCAAGTCGATGCCCGAGGATTAGGGCCGGGCGTCTCCCAAGGCCCTTCCTCTCGCCCAAGGCCCCTCCCCTCGCCACGGGGGAGGGCTTATGCAGGCGGCCTGCGAGCCCCCGCCACCTCCGGCGGACGAACCGACGAGGCCCCGACATGGCGCTCACCGTGGCGGTCCAGATGGACCCGATCCAGGCGATCCGGATCGCCGGGGACACCACCTTCGCCCTGCTGCTCGAAGCGCAGGCGCGGGGCCACCGGCTCCTCTACTACACCCCCGACCGGCTCTCCCTGCAGGGCCGGCGCGTCACCGCCCGGGTCGAGCCGCTCACCGTGCGGGACGTCGAGGGCGCGCACGCGACGCTGGGCGAGATCCAGCGCATCGACCTCGCGGAGGCCGACGTGGTGCTGATGCGCCAGGACCCGCCCTTCGACATGGCCTACGTCACGGCCACCCACATGCTGGAGCGGATCCACCCGCGGACGCTGGTGGTGAACAACCCCGCCGAGGTGCGCAACGCCCCGGAGAAGCTCTTCGTCCTCGATTTTCCCGAGCTGATGCCGCCGACGCTCATCACCCGCGACAGGGCGGAGATCGAGGCCTTCCGGCGCGAGCACGGCACGATCGCCATGAAGCCGCTGCACGGGCACGGGGGCGCTGCGGTGTTCCGCGTCTCGGAGACCGACCCGAATTTCGGCTCGATGTACGACCTGTTCGCCACGACGTTCCGGGAGGCCTGGGTGGTGCAGCGCTTCCTGGAGAAGATCACCGAGGGCGACAAGCGCATCATCCTGGTCGATGGCGAGCCGATGGGCGCGATCAACCGGGTGCCGGCGGCGAACGACATCCGCTCCAACATGGTGCGGGGCGGCGCGGCGGCGGCCTCCGACCTGAGCGCGCGCGAGCGCGAGATCTGCGCGACGATCGGGCCGGAGCTGAGGCGGCGCGGCCTGATCCTCGTCGGCATCGACGTGATCGACGGGCACCTCACCGAGATCAACGTGACCTCGCCGACCGGCATCCGGGCGATCCGGCGGCTCGGCGGGCCGGATCTCGCGGTCGCGGTCTGGGACGCGATCGAGGCGCGGCTCGCGGCCCGGACCTGAGCCCGAGCCGGCGCGTCCTACGGCCTCCGATCGAGTGGTTCACCTCCTACGGGATCCGGTTGAAGCGTTCGGTCTTGCGGATCCTCTCAGGGTGAAGCGCGGGTCCTCTCTCCTGTAGGGAGAGGTCTGCTTTCGCAGAAAGCCGGGTGAGGGGTATGGGGCTTCCCAGAAAGGCGCTGAGCTGAACGCGCGTCGATGGCGTGCTCAGTCCTGTCAGGTCATACCCCTCACCCCAA
>NZ_LSIX01000684.1:0-2205 GCF_001556475.1 Methylobacterium sp. CCH5-D2
GGATTCCAAAGGTCGAGACCTTTGGCGGGTGCAGGGCAGAGCCCTGCTGTCGGCTTCCTCGCCCTGGCTCTGCCAGGACGAGGAAGCCGATCCCGGGGCTGCGCGCCCCGGACCCCGCCAAAGGGCCTCGGGCCCTTTGGGATCCCATGACCTCAGGCCGCGATCAGTGCGCGGCCGTCGTGAGCGGCGATCGTCACGGTGTGGAGCGTGCCGGGCTCGGCCGCGAGGCGGACCGGCGTGAAGCCCTCCGTGCGGCCGGTACCGCCGCGCTCGGCCAGCACCCGGTGCGTGCGGCCGACCTCGCCGTCGAGGTGGCGGGCGAGCGCCGCCGCGCCCGCCGCCCGCAGCCGCGCCGCGCGCTCCCGGATCACGTCCGGAGCCACCGGCGGCATCCGGGCGGCGGGCGTGCCGGGGCGGGCGGAGTAGGGGAAGACGTGCAGGTGCGTCAGCCCGCATTCCGCCACGAGGTCGAGCGAGCGGACGAACTGCGCCTCGGTCTCCGTCGGGAAGCCGGCGATCAGGTCGGCGCCGAACACGGTGTCGGGCCGCAGGCGCCGGATCTCGGCGCAGAAGCGGATCGCGTCGGCGCGGAGATGCCGCCGCTTCATCCGCTTGAGGACGAGATCGTCGCCGGCCTGGAGCGAGAGGTGGAGATGGGGCATCAGCCGCGCCTCCTCGGCGAAGGCCCGCACCAGTTCCGGGTCGGCCTCGACGGAATCGATCGAGGAGAGGCGCAGCCGCGCCAGATCCGGCACCCCGGCGAGGATCGCCCGCACGAGGCGCCCCAGGCTGAGATCCCCGAGATCGCGCCCGTAGGCGGTGAGGTCGACGCCGGTCAGCACCACCTCGCGCCCGCCCGCCTCGACGATGCGGGCGACCTGCGCGACCACCTCCGCCACCGGCACCGAGCGCGAGTTCCCCCGCCCGAACGGAATGACGCAGAAGGTGCAGCGGTGGTCGCAGCCGTTCTGCACGGCCAAGAAGGCGCGGGTATGCCCGGCCATGGCGGTGATCCGCGTCGGCGCGGCGGCGCGCGCCGCCATCACGTCGGACACGTCCCGCGCGGGCGCGGCGGCCCAGGCGGCGGGATCGAGCTTCTCGGCGTTGCCGACGAGGCGCGCCACCTCGGGCATCGCCGCGTAGGCCGCCGTCTCGACCTGCGCGCCGCAGCCCGTGACCGCGATCGTCGCGGCCGGCCGCTCGCGGTGCAGCCGCCGGATGGCCTTGCGGGCCTCACGTCCGGCGGCCTCCGTCACCGCGCAGGTGTTGACGATGACGAGGTCGCCTGGATGCGCGCCGGCTGCCGCGCGCATCGCCTCCGACTCGACGGTGTTGAGCCGGCAGCCGAAGGTCAGCGTCTCGACCGCCATCAGGCGGCCCCGGCGAACAGCTCCGGCGCGAAGGTGCCCTCCGCCTCCAGGAAGACCGGGCCGGTCATCAGCACGTGGTCGTCGGCGCGCCACTCGATGACGAGGTCGCCGCCCGGCAGGCTGACCGTCGCGTGGCGCCCGACCATGCGCAGGCGCGAGGCCGCCACCACCGTGGCGCAGGCGGCCGTGCCGCAGGCGAGCGTCAGGCCTGCGCCCCGCTCCCAGACCCGGAGCTTGATCGTGTCGCGCCCCGTCACCTGCGCCACCGAGATGTTGGCCCGCTCCGGAAAGATCGGGTGGTTCTCCAGCAGCGGCCCGAACCGGGCGAGGTCGTAGCTGTCCGGGTCGCGCTCGGTGAAGAACACCGCGTGCGGGTTGCCCATGTTCACGACGCCCGGGGAGTGCAGGACCGGATCGTCGATCGGGCCGATCTGCAGCTCGATCCGGCGGGTATCGGGAAAGGGCTCGGCCAGCGGGATCTCGTCCCAGGCGAGCCGCGGCCGGCCCATGTCGACCGTGAAGGCGCGCTCGGCCACGCGCCGCACGCCGACCCGGCCCGCCACCGTCTCCAGGGTCAGGCGGCCGCCCTCGGCGGGGCGCGCCATGGCGGGGTCGTCGAACATCGCGTAGGCGACGCAGCGCGTGCCGTTGCCGCAGGCACCCGATTCCGAGCCGTCGGTGTTGTAGATCCGCATGTAGGCGTCGGTGCCGGGGCTCACGGGATCGTGCACGACCATGAGCTGATCGAAGCGCGAGCCGGCATCGGCCGCGATGGCCCGCGCCTCCTCGGGCGCGACGCGGTGCTGGCTGCCGCGCAGGTCCAGCACCACGATGG
>NZ_LSIX01000685.1:0-222 GCF_001556475.1 Methylobacterium sp. CCH5-D2
AGGCGGACGCCCAGGCCGCTGCGGAACAGCGAGGCGTGGCGGAGGGGCGTGGGGATGGGAGACACGGGTGCCGTCATGTGTGGGAAAGCCGCCTCCGAACCGCCTTCCGGCCGCGGCGGGGCGTGCGACCGCGCGCGGTTTGCCGCACAGTGGGGGGCCGCCTATATAGGCTGATACACTGTAACATACGGCGCGTTCAATGCGGGTCCTCGGCGGGCCCTC
>NZ_LSIX01000686.1:0-1731 GCF_001556475.1 Methylobacterium sp. CCH5-D2
CGACTTGCGCCGCGACGACTTGCGCCGCGACGACTTGCGCCGCGACGACTTGCGCGAAGACGACCGGCGGGCCCTCGAACGGCGGGAGGATCTGCGGCGCGATGCGGCGCGGGAGGCGGAGCGTCGCCGGGAGATCGAGGCCGAGGATCGCCGTGCCCTCGACCGGCGCCGCTGACCCGGCGCGCCGCGGCACCTCCGGGTCCCGGGCTAGAACAGCCGGTTCAGACCGCCCACGAGGGCGCAGCGGCCCCAGACGGAGAGGCCGGCGCCGGTGCGGTCCACGTGATAGTAGTCGCCGGTCAGCCGCTCAATGTAGGTGGTGAAGGAGGGGTTGTCCGCGAGCACGATCCGGGTCGGCTCGACGGCGAGGTAGGGGCGCTCCGCCACCGGCTGCCAGCCGCGTCCGGTATTCTCGAGCCGGACGTAGCTGTGCCGGGCGCGCGAGAACACCAGCCGGATGCGCAGGTCGAGCAGGAAATTGTCGCCCAGGCGGCGGATGTCGCGGCATTCGAGGTCGCGCGGCGGAGCCGCGTGCCGCGCCTCCGCACCGGAGGCCGTGCCGCAGGCCAGGGCGAGCGCGAGGCCGATGAATCTCATGCGAACTCCGGAGGGGAATGGTCCTGGGGGCGGGCAGGCGTCCGCGCGGGCGCAGGTCTTCTAGTAGTTCAGGCGCAGCGCCGGCCCGATGCCGTAGGGCGTGAGGCTCGGCGGCCCCGCACCGCACAGGTCCGGCTCCGGGCAGACGATCGGAGGGTCGTCGTGGCGCCGGCAGAAGCCGGCCGCATCGGGCGCGAAACCCGCGAGGCAGCGCCCGGTCCGCAGATCGATCGCGTCGACGAGCGGGCGCGGCAGGAGCGCCGGCGGCGGAGGCGGCAGGAGGACCGGGGGCGCAAGTCCCGGCGCAAGCGTCGGGGCCGGATAGAGGGCATCGGGCGGAGGAGCGGGCGGGCGCCCGGGATCCGCCGCCAGGGCCGGCACGCCGCCGAGGCTCAGGCCGACCAGCCCGCACAGGATGAAGCGGGGCATCGCGCACGTCACCGCGATGGACCGCGCCGGGCGGCTCGCCCCGGCCATCGCATGCCGACCCTGAGATCCTGTTCCAATGTCCGGCTCCCGGCGGCGCGTCAGCGGGTGTGGACCTGCTCCTGCAGCAGGCGGGCGAGATCCTCGATCTGCGAGGCGTTGCGGGTCACCCGCGGGGTGAGCAGCAGGATCAGCTCGACCCGGCGGACGTTGTCGACCTTCTGCTTGAAGAAGTCGCCCACGACCGGCACCGTCTTGAGCACCGGCACCCCGTCCTCCTGCTGCTCCAGGCGGTCCTGGATCAGGCCGGCGAGCAGCACCGTGCGGCCGGATTGCAGCAGGATGTCGGACTCGACGCTGCGGGTGGAGATGACCGGCGTCAGGTTCCCGGCGAGCACCGATTGCGAGGGCGTGCTCACCGATTGGTTGACCTTCAGCGCCACGGAGTTGTTCACGTGGATCTGCGGCGTGATGTCGAGGATGATGCCGGTATCCTTGATCACGATCTCCTGCGTGACCGTGGTGTTGCCGAGGTTGTTCGCGGATTGCGAGCGCTGCGCGTAGGGAATCTGGTCGCCGATGACGAGCCGCGCCTGCTTGCCGTTGAGCACCGTGAGGTAGGGCGAGGAGATCACCTTCACCTTGGTCACGCCCTGGAGCGCGCGCAGCACCGCATCGACCCGGAGCGCGTTGCCGATGCGCGCGCTC
>NZ_LSIX01000687.1:0-2186 GCF_001556475.1 Methylobacterium sp. CCH5-D2
GGCGGCCCGCGCCGTCGAGAGCCCGACCGGCCCGGTGAACGGCTTCGTGGCGACCCGCTCGGCCACCGCCACCAAGACCAACACCCCGCTGATCGAGACGCCGCAATCGATCACGGTGGTCGGCCGCGAGCAGATCGACGTCCAGAAGGCCCAGACCCTGACCCAGGCGACGCAGTACGCGGCCGGCATCTACTCGGGCACCTTCGGCGCCGACTCGCGCCTCGACTTCTTCACCCTGCGCGGCTTCGTGGCGAGCGATTACGGCCTCTACCGCGACGGCCTGCAGCAGCTGAACTACGGCTTCGCCTATTTCCGCACCGAGACCTTCGGCCTGGAGCGCATCGAGGTGCTGCGCGGCCCCGCCGCCGTTCTGTTCGGCGCCGGCACCCCGGGCGGCCTCGTCAATCAGGTCAGCAAGCGGCCCCCGCTCGACCCGCTGCGCTACGTCGAGGTCGGCGGCGGCGCCTTCGGGCAGGGCGGCTTCGGCTACGCCGCCTTCGACCTCGGCGGACCGTCCGACGCCGACGGGCACTGGTTCTATCGCCTGACCGGCTTCGGCCGCACCGGCGGCAACCAGGTCGAGGGCGCGCCGGAGGATCGCGTCTACATCGCGCCGGCCTTCACCTATAAGCCGGACGGGGCGACGAAGATCACCTTCCTGTCGAGCTTCCAGCACGACAACGCCGCGGTGACGGCGAACTTCCTGCCCTATTCCGGCACGGTCCGCCCGAACGCCTCGGGCCTGCGCATCCCGCGCTCGCTCAACGTCGGCGATATCGGCCTCAACACCTTCAGCCGCAATCAGGCGCTCGTGGGCTACGAGTTCGAGCACGCCTTCGACGAGACTTGGACCTTCCGGCAGAACCTGCGCTACTCGTTCCTCGAGAGCTTCCAGAACTCGTATGTCGGCCAGCTCGGCTACAGCGACGCGGCCGAGACCCGGCTCGCCCGCTACCAGTTCCGTGACAGCGCCCGGGCGAACCTGTTCCAGGTCGACAACCAGGCCGAGGCGCGCTTCTTCGACGGGTTCTTCCGGCACGACCTGCTGCTCGGGCTCGACTACAAGAACTACCGCCTGAGCGACAACCAGGCCTCGACCTTCCCGGGACCGGACATCAGCATCCTGGCACCCGTCTACGGCCTGCGGGTCGCCGCACCGCTCCCCTACCTGATCAACGGGAACTCGTTCGAGCAGCTCGGCCTCTACGCGCAGGACCAGATCAAGCTCACCGACCGCTTGAGCCTCGTGCTCGGCCTGCGCCAGGATTTCGCCGACAACCGCATCGGCAACAAGCTCAACCCCTCGGCCAGCGGCGGGCGCAGCGACAACGCGCTCACCTACCGCACGGCGCTGATCTACAATTTCGATTTCGGGCTCGCACCCTACATGAGCTACTCGACCTCGTTCCAGCCGCAGATCGGCACCGCCCTGAGCGGCGCGGGCTTCCGCCCCGAGACCGGCGACCAGATCGAGGGCGGCGTGAAGTTCGAGCCGCCGGGGCAGGGCTACTTCCTGACGCTCGCGGGCTTCGACATCAACCGGCAGGGCACGCTGGTGCCCGATCCCGCCAACGTCTTCTTCCAGCTCCAGTCCGGCGCGCAGCGCTCCACCGGCTTCGAGGCGCAGCTCAACGTCAGCCTCGCCGAGGGGCTCAACGCGGTCGCGTCCTTCACCACCTACGACCTCGTCACCACGAAGGACGCGGATCCGGCCCGCGTCGGCCGCACGCCGGTCAACATCCCCGAGACCTTCGCCTCGGCCTTCTTCGACTACACGATCCCCGTGGGCGCGTGGCGCGGCTTCGGCTTCGGCGGCGGCGTGCGCTACGTCGGCAGCTCGTTCGCCGACGTGCCCAACACGCTCCGGGTCTCGGACTTCGTGCTGTTCGACGCGCAGGTGCACTACAACTTCGAGAACTGGCGCATCGCGGTGAACGCCACGAACCTCGCCGACCGGCGCTACGTCTCGTCCTGCCAGTCGGCCCTGTCCTGCTTCTACGGCGACGCCCGCCGCGTCACCGCGAGCCTGAGCTACAAGTGGTGAGGGCCTGAGCCTCAGGTCCCGGGATCCCCAAGGGCCAAGGCCCTTGGGCGGGGTCCGGGGCGCGCAGCCCCGGGATTGGCTCCTGCGACCCGGCAAGGCCGGGTCGCAGGAGCCAAATGCAGGGCTCTGCCCTGCATTTGGC
>NZ_LSIX01000688.1:0-2056 GCF_001556475.1 Methylobacterium sp. CCH5-D2
GAGCCGGAAGGCGTCGCCCGCCGCGATCGCGCGGGCCGGCGCCTCCCAGAGTTCGAGGCGCGCGCCCTCCTGGCGCCGCACGTCCGCCACGGCGCCCGCGTTGGCGCCCCCCGTCCAGGCGAGGCGCCCGCCCGCGAACAGGCCGTCCGGGAACGTGGCCGCGAGCGCCACCGCGAGGGTGCCGGGCTCAGGGGAGCCCGCCACCGTGCCGGTGGTGCGGAACCCGGCGAGATCCACCCGGCAGCGCGCGTCGCCGAGATCCGCCCCGCAGGTGGCGCGGAAGCTGCGGCCGCGCTCGGCCTCGAGCCGGTCGGCGAGGCCCCGCAGCTCGGCCACGAAGGCCTCGCCCGCGCGGCGGATCTCGCCCAGGGTGCCCACGTCGAGGAGGAGGCGCGTCTCCGGGGCGCGCCAGTCCACCAGCCAGGTCTCGACGGCGGCGCCGTCGTAGAGGCCGCCCGCGATGTCGGCCTCGGTCAGCCCCAGGGCGGTGAGCGCGCCCGCCACGTCCCCGCCCGAGACGGCAAAGCCCAGCTCGGCGCTGGCCTCGGCCGCCTCCAGGCCGGTGCGGGCCAGATGGGTCAGGCCGTCGAGGACGAGGTCGCGGTCGTGGTCGGTGAAGCCGAGGCGCGCGCCGTCGCGGCGGGCGAGCGTCCAGCAGCGGCAGAGCGTGGTCGCGCCCTCCGCGAGGTGGGCCGCGAAGGCGGGGGGTAGGTCGCGCAACGGAGCCTCCTTCAGGGCACGATCTCGACGAGCGGGATCCGCGGGATCTCGCCCGCCGTGAAGGCCTCGAGGTTCACCGTGAGGTCGTCGGTGTCGAAGCGGACGGGCACGTCGAAGGCGAAGCCGGCCGTCACCGCGGCGCCGGGCGCGGGCGCGGTCGCCAGGGTGAGGAGGCCGGTGGCGGGGTCGCAGGCGAAGGCCGCGATCTCGCGGCCCGCCACCGCCACCCGCACGCTGCCGGCGACCGGCTTGGCGATGGCCCGGCGGTAGGCCGACGCGCCGCCGCCGTATGTCTTGGCGAGGGGGAACGCCGTGCGGGCCCCGTCGCCGAGGCCGAGCGGCTGGTCGGTGGGCGTGGGCGCCCGGCTCGGCGGGCCGGATCGCCAATCGACCCGGTCGCGGTAGCGGAAGCCGTGGAGCCGGCCGCGGCGCTCCTCGAAGAAGGCCAGCACCGCGTGCAGCGCGTCGAGGCTGCGCACGCCGAAGCCGGCGTCGTAGCGGCGGCGCGAGTCGGCCCAGCGGCTGTTGCGGTGCTCGCGGCCCGAAGCCAGCGTGACGATCTCGGTGAGCCGCACCGGGCCGCCGCTGCCGCGCAAGGCGACGTCGAGGGGGAACAGCACCTCGTGGAAATCGACGGGCATGGCGGATCCCCTCAGAGCGCGCGCTGGCCACGGGCGACCGCGCGGGCGAGCTGGGCGGCGACCTGCGCCTCGGAGCGGCGGAAGGCCCCCGGGTCCGGCGTCGCGATGGTGACGTTGACCGAGACCGGCCGGGCGGAGGCGCCGCCCGCGACGCCGAGGCGCCCGTCGGGACCCCGGCGGAGCGGCAGGATCGCCTCAGGGCCTGCCTCGCCCATCAGGCCGGTGCCGCCGCGCATCGGGAAGTAGGTGGGCGCGGCCACGATCCCGCCCTCCGCGAAGGGGCGGACCCGGGCCCCCTCGACCACCCCGCCCCGGGTGAAGGCGGTAGCGGACGAACTCAGCAACTGGTTGACGAGGCTCGTCACCCCGCCCTCCACGGGCTTGAGCGCCGCCTTCACGGCGGCCCCGGCGAGCTTGCCGCCGAGGGAACCCAGCAGGCTGTCGAGCTGGCGCCCCGAGCCGAGGCTGCCGGAGAGCGCCGTCGAGAGGCTGCGCCCGAAGGTCTTGGCCAGACCGTCGAGCTTCTCGAGCTGCCGGATGCGGGTCGTGGTCGCGCGGTCGGTGTCGTCCTCGGCCATGGGTCGGCTTCCTCCTATGACGTCCGGCTCGCCCGCTGCTGCGGCGCCCGCCGACGATTGCGAATCAAGCACCGCCCTTTTCCCGGACGCCTGGAGCGCCAGCGGAAGGTGATCCGG
>NZ_LSIX01000689.1:0-4105 GCF_001556475.1 Methylobacterium sp. CCH5-D2
CCGGGCGTAGTCGATCCCACCGCCCACAAGCCCAACCAGGACCGTGCCGCCGAGGGCGAAGAGGACGGCCACGCTTCCCCGGCGGTCGCCGCGCAACGAGGCCCTGTGACCCGGGACGGCCCTGCGCATCCTCTCCATCCCCGTTCGGTCGGGACATGACCGGCTGACGCCGATCCGAGCGAGCGGTCTCGCTCGGTGCCTCAAGATTGGGCAAATGATACAACGTGGGGTTAAGCGCCCGGCCCATCCCTGGGGATGCGGAGGAGAGGGCACGCGTTCCCCACAGGTTGTTGAGGCGCAGCGCCCTCGCCGGCACCGCGCCGTCACGCGCCGTCCGGTCCCGGCAGTGCGTGGAGCGGGTTTGTCGCGGCGCGGGCGGGCCCCGAAGACCTTGCCTTCGCACACAGCGCCGTGGGTTATGAGACCCCGGAGATCCCACGGTCGCCGCGCAGCCGGGGCAGCCTCTCGCGCGCAGCGTGCGGACCCGCCCGTCGCGGGGGCGCCACCAAACAACCGGAAGGCGTGCTAGGGGCCGTCATGGCTCCCGCGCAATCCAGCCCGCCCGCTTCTCAGGCCGCCTCGCGATCCGTCGCGGTCGCCTACGGCTTGCTCACCTTCACGGCCATGATCTGGGCCGGCAACGCCGTGGCAGGCAAGTGGGCGGTCGGCCAGGTATCGCCGCTCGCCCTCACGAGCCTGCGCTGGCTGGTCGCCTGCGTCACGCTGGTGCCGCTCGCGGCCCGGCCGCTCTCGCGCGAGTGGCGCCGCCTCCTGCCGAACTGGCGCTACGTCCTGCTCATGGGCGGCTGCGGCTACACGGCCTTCAACGGGCTGTTCTACGTCGCGGGCACCTACACCAGCACCACCAATCTCGCGCTGATCCAGGGCGCGATCCCGGTCATGGTCCTCGTCTGCAGCTTCCTGGCCTACCGCACGCCCGTCGGGCCGATGCAGGCCGTGGGCGTGCTGGTCACGCTCGTCGGGGTCGTGGTGGCGGCCACGCACGGGGATCCGGGCGTCCTGCGGAGCTTGGCCTTCAACCGGGGCGACCTCCTCATGCTCGCGGCCTGCCTGTTCTACGCCGGCTACACCGTGGCCCTGCGCCGACGGCCGGCTGTCTCGGGCCTCACCTTCTTCGCCGCCATGGCCCTTGCGGCGTTCCTGACGTCCCTGCCGCTCGTGGCGGTCGAGTGGGCGAACGGCGATCTGGTCTGGCCGACCGGCGCGGGCTGGGTGATCGTCGCCTATGTCGGGCTCGGCCCCTCGCTGGTCTCGCAGCTGACCTTCCTGCGCGGCGTCGGGCTGATCGGCCCCAACCGGGCAGGCATGTTCGTGAACCTGATCCCGGTCTTCGGGGCCGTGCTAGCCGTCGTCCTGGTGGGAGAGCCGTTCCGTCCGGACACGGCGGTCGCGCTCGCCCTCGTCCTCGGCGGCATCGTCATCGCCGAACGTCTCGGCCTGCGCCGACAGGCCGCTTCTCCCTAGCGGCCGGCCGGGGTGAGGACGTCGTCGCCCACGACGATCATCTCGCGGTCGATCCCGGGCGGGCTCTTCCGCGGGCCGTAGGCGAAGAACAGGCGCCGGCTGCGTCGCCGCGACCCGGTCAGGGTGCGGGTGTGGCGCTCGAGCGCGTAGCGACCGCCCTCCGGGGCGCGGCGCCGGCCGATCGCCCTGCCGACGCCCGTATCCGCCCCCGGATCGATCGCCCCGACGGAGCCCCCGCGTCGGGAACTGCCGTCGGGGCGGACTTCGGAGCGGCTCACCAGCGCGACCGTCACCGACGGTCGGACGGGGGCGATCCCGCGGGCCGGCCCGTGTCTCCTCCGATCAAGCCGGAAAAGCCCGACCTGCAACAATCGAGGGCTGACTTGGTCTCACGAACGGGCTGAGGCGATCATGATCCGCGCGGCTCGGCTGCTCCTCTGCCTCGTCCTCGCCGCGGCGCCGCCGTCGGCAGCGGTCTCCCAGACCGACCCGGGCGCCGCGCTGCCCGTCGGCACGGTGGCCGCCCGGCGGACCGCGATCGACAAGTCCCTCGACTTCGTCGGACGGGTGGAGGCGGTCAGCCGCGTCGAGGTGCGCGCCCGCGTCACCGGCTTCCTCGAGGCCGTGCTGTTCAAGGAGGGCGATCCGGTCAAGGAGGGGGCACCGCTCTACCGGATCGAGCCCGACCTGTTCGAGGCCGCCGTGACCCAGGCCAAGGGCGCGCTGGAGCGCGGGCAGGCGGCCCAGACCCTGGCGGCGATCCAGCTGCAGCGCGCACAGGACCTGCTCGATCGCAATGCCGGCACCGCCGTGGCCAGGGACCAGGCGCGCGCCGCCTTCGATCAGGCCAAGGGCGCGGTGATGGGCGACGAGGCGAACCTGCGCACCGCCCAGATCAACCTCGGCTACACCCGGATCGCCGCGCCGATCGGCGGGCGGATCGGGCGCACGAGCGTGACCAAGGGCAACGTGGTGGGGCCCGACAGCGGCGTCCTGACCACCATCGTCAGCCAGGACCCGATCTACGTCGCCTTTCCGGTCAGCCAGCGCGAGTTCCTGCGCGTGCAGCAGGGCGGCGAGCGCCCCGACCGCGGCCGGATCGCCGTGCGGATCCGCTTCTCCGACGGCTCGGTCTACGGGGAGGTCGGGCGGATCAACTTCGTCAACATCAGCGTCGATCGCATCACCGACACGGTGCTGGTGCGGGCCAGCCTGCCGAACCCGGCGGGGGACCTGCGCGACGGCCAGCTCGTGCAGGTCGCCCTCCAGACCGGGAAGCCGGAGGAGCGGGTCGTGGTGCCCCAGGCCGCGCTGGTCGCCGACCAGGGCGGCGTCTACGTCTTCGTCGTCGAGGACGGCCGGGCGGTGACGCGGCGCGTGACGCCGGGCTCGGGCGGGAGCGGCCCCGACATCGTGATCGACGAGGGTCTCTCGGGCGGCGAACTCGTCATCGTCGACGGGCTCCAGCGCGTGCGGCCGGGCCTCCCCGTGCGGGCGACGCCCGCCGGGCCCGCGGTCGGCAGGACCTGACCCGATGCTCTCCGCCATCTTCGTCGATCGGCCGCGCCTTGCCGTGGTGATCGCGATCGTCACCGCGATCGCCGGGGCGCTGGCGCTCCTCACCATCCCGGTGGCGCAGTATCCCGACATCGTGCCGCCCCAGGTCTCCGTGACCACCACCTATCCGGGCGCGGCCGCCGGCGTCGTGGAATCGACCGTGGCGCAGCCGATCGAGTCGCAGGTCGTCGGCGTCGACAAGATGATCTACATGAAGAGCGTCAGCGGCAACGACGGCAGCTACACGCTCACCGGATCCTTCGAACTCGGCACAGATCCCGACATCAACGCCGTCAACGTCAACAACCGGGTCCAGATCGCGCTGGCGAAGCTGCCCGAGGACGTGCGCAAGCAGGGCGTCACCGTCAAGAAGAAGTCCTCGGCTCTGCTCGGCGTGCTGGCAGTCTACTCGCCCAAGGCGATGCAGGACCCGCTCTTCATCTCGAACTACGTGACGATCAACCTGCTCGACCGGATCCGGAGCACGCCGGGCGTGGGCGACGCCACCCTATGGGGGCCGCAGGACTACGCCATGCGCGCCTGGGTGCGCACGGACCAGCTCACGGGTCTCAACCTGACCACGGGCGACGTCATCGGCGCCATCAGGGCGCAGAACGTGCAGGCGCCCGTCGGGCGCATCGGCGCGCGCCCGATCTCGGACGACCAGCAGCTCCAGCTCAACATCCAGACGCAGGGGCGCCTCGCCTCCGCCGAGCAGTTCCGCAACATCGTGCTGCGCACCCATCCCGACGGCTCGCTGCTCCGCCTCGGCGACGTCGCGCGCGTCGATCTCGGCGCGGCAAGCCTCGACCGCGAGACCCGGCTCAACGGCAGCCCGGCCACCGTGATCGCGATCTACCAATCGCCGGGCGCCAACGCGATCGCCACGCTGAGCGAGGTCAGGCGCCGGGTCGGCGAACTCGCCAAGGCCTTCCCCGAGGGCCTCGAATGGACGGTGACCTACGATCCCACCGCCTTCATCACCGAGACCGTGCACGAGGTGCGGAAGACGCTCGTCGAGGCCTTCGTGCTCGTCGTGGTCGTGGTGTTCCTCTTCCTCGGC
>NZ_LSIX01000690.1:0-2033 GCF_001556475.1 Methylobacterium sp. CCH5-D2
GTTCTTCGTGGTCTGCGGCAACGAGGTCGGCAGCGCCGAGGTGCCGCGCCTGCGCGAGCGCCTCGACCACCTCTCGGGCCTCACGGGCGAGGAGCTGAAGCGCTTCTACCGCGAGAAGCTGCGTCAGCCCCCGGACGAGGGCAGCCTCGGCGGCAGCATCGGCCTGATCGAGATCGCCCGGCGCTCCAGCGCCCCGGTCGAGTACGACTTCCAGGCGATCGGCGCGGAGCGCAGCCTGTTTTGCCTCAAGGCCTACATCTGAGGCCCGCCGATGACCCGCATCCAGATCGCCGCGACCGAGCGCTCCCCGGAGGTCGATTTCGACTTCGAGACCGGCCGCCTGTCGCTGCGCGGCGAGTCCTATCCGGAGGACGCCGCCGCCTTCTACGGGCCGCTGCTGCAGGCCCTGCGCGGCCACCTCGCGGAGGGAGGGCAGGCCCCGCTCGCCTTCGAGGTCGCGCTCGCCTACTTCAACTCGTCGAGCGCCAAGGCGTTGATGAACCTGTTCATGCCGCTCGAGGACGCCGCCGCCGCGGGCCGTCCCGTCACGATCCGCTGGCTCTATGCCGAGGGCGACGACACGATCGCGGAGGCCGGCGCGGATTTCGCCGCCGACTTCGAGCACGCGGCCTTCGAACTCGCGATGGAGGCGCAGGTCTGATGCCGGGCAGCCGGGCAGCCGCGCTCAGGCGCGCGCAGGAAGCCGTCCAGGGCTCCGTGGGGGGGCCGGCGCGGGATCCGGCGAGGGATCCGGCACAGGACGACGGGTTCAGCCTGTTCGATGCCGAGGAGGCCGTCATCGGCCGCGCCGACGTGATGCTGTCCCGCCTCTCCGAGGTGGCCGACGGCGTGCAGGAACTCGCCGGCGCCTATCGCCGGGGCACCCGCGAGCAGCGCCGCCTCGTGCGGATGAGCGACCGCATGCAGCTCGAGCTGCAGCGGGTGAACCAGCGCATGGCCGAGCAGCAGCGCGAGTTGCAGGCCCTCAACGCGGCGCTCTCGGGCGAGATCGAGCACCGGACCCGCCTGGAGGCGGAGCTGCGCCGCCTCATCGACACCGACCACCTCACGGGCGCGCTGACGCGGCGCCGCTTCCTCGAGGTCGCCGAGCTGGCCTGGCCGCGCGCCGCGGGCGGCGCGTGCCTGCTGATGCTCGACCTCGACCGGTTCAAGCGCATCAACGACGGCCACGGCCACGCGGCGGGCGATGCCGCGCTCGTCGCCTTCGCGGCGACCTGCCGGGGCATCCTGCGCCCGGGCGACGCCTTCGGCCGCACGGGGGGCGAGGAATTCGCCATCCTGCTGCCGGAGACCGGCCCGGATGAGGGACTGGCCCGCGCCGAGGGCCTGCGCCGGGCGGTGGCGGACACGCCTGTGCAGACCGAGCGGGGCGCGCTGTCGATCTCGGTCAGCGTCGGGCTCGCCGCCTGCGCGCCCGGCGAGCCTCTGGCCGGGGCGCTGAAGCGGGCGGACGCCGCTCTCTACGCGGCCAAGAACGGCGGCCGCGACCGGGTCCGGGCCGCCGCCGCGCCCGGGACGGCCTGAGCGCCGCCCCGAACCCCTCCGAGCCGGTCCGAGGATCCATGAGCACCGCCGAGACCTCACCCCCGGCGGCCCGGCGCGGCGGCCTGCGCGGCTCCGGGCCGATGCGCCGCGAGGACCTGCTGGACACGCTGGGCTTCGCCGACGTCGCGGCCGACGTTGCCGGTGCGGACGCGATCATGGCGCCGGGCGCCCTGCGCGGGGCCGCGCGGGGCCGCGACCTCGACAGCCTCACCCGCACGCTGTTCCTGCGGATCTATCCCGTCATCGCCGCCGTGGTGCTGCTGACTCAGGCCGGGATCGCCTGGATCAACCACGCCGACCAGCTCCGCCTCCACGCCGACCGGGCGAACCTGCTGGCCTCGCTGACCGCGAGCGCCCTCGCCCGGCCCGGCTGGGAACGGGCGCCCGAGATCTTCGGGCCCCAGCTCCAGGCGCTCGCCCGGGACCCGGCCTTCCGCTACGCGGTCCTGCGCGACGCGGCGGGCGCC
>NZ_LSIX01000006.1:0-3397 GCF_001556475.1 Methylobacterium sp. CCH5-D2
GCCCGCCTGCCCCGAGGCGTCGGCCCCGGCGGGCAGGGCCTTGACCTCGACCGGGACCGCCCCGCCCGAGCCGCCGCCGAACCAGGAGGGCAGGATCGAGCGGATCGTCTCGGCCAAGCCGCCCGCGGCCGCGCCCTCCGGGGCGACCGGGCGGGTCGGCGACACGGTGAGGGCGGGCAGGCGCGGACCCTGCGGGCCGAACCCGCCGGGCCCCTGCAGGGCCCGGGCGATCGCCGCGGGGTCCTGCGGGCCGGAGAGCCCGAAGCCCACCGTGCCGGTGTTGCCGATCCCGCCCATCCCATCGGGCCCGAGCGCGGTGAGCGCCGGGAAGGCCGGCCCGTCCCCCTGCAGGCCCGGGTTGCCGAGCGCCATCGAGGGAAAGGTCTTGGCCCGGTCGCCGAAGGCCATGTCGCCGAGCCGCGGGTCGAGGAAGCGCAAGCCGCCCTCGATGAACCCGTGCTCGAAGCTCGGCAGGGGCAGCACGTTGTTGTCGACGGCCGCCTGGGCCAGCGGCCCCAGCGCGACGCCGGCCGCGACCTGCCCCACCGTGCCGGCCGCGCTGGCGAGCTTGCCGGGGGCCTTCTTCGGGGGCTTTCCGTCGGCCCCGACAGTACCGGGCGCGCCCGGGAGCGCGCCCTTGGCCCCGAGCGCGACCGCGGCGCGGGTGAGGGCGGCCGCCGAGCCGTCGAGGGCGACCGCCGAGCCCTTGAGCGCGGTGTCGCCGCCGAGCAGCCCCTTGGCGAGGTTGAAGGAGGCCACCGCGCCCTTGAAGGCCACGAGCGCGCCCGTCACCCCGGCCGCAGCGACCCCCATCTTGAGCACGCCGTCGGGCAGGTTGGAGACCTTGTCGACGACGTTCCCGGCCGTGTCGTAGAACCGGGTCAGCGGGCCGTCCGTGACCTGGCCGAGGCGCATGTAGAACGTCTCGACCGAGCCGATCATGCGCTGGTAGGCGCCGTAGGCCCCCTTGTTGATGTCCTCGCCGACCTTCTCGGCCCGGTTGCCCGGGGTGTTGCGGAAGGCGACCACGTCCTTGTCGAGGGTCTTGAGGTCCAGTGCCTGGGCGCGGCCACCGTGCTCCTGCCCGAACAGGTACTTGGCGAGCGCGGGCGTGAGGCCCTTGGCGATGACGTCGCGCATCAGGCGCTCGATATCGACCGCGCCCGTCGAGGCGTTGAGGAACTCGTTGACGCTCTTCGCGATGCGCTCGGCGTCGTTGGCGTTGACGGTCCCCTTCTTCGTCTTGCGGGCAAGGCTCTCCTGCACGATGGCGGAGACCTGGGGCACGAACTCCTCGCGGTTGCCCACGACGGCCTCGTCCTGCATCAGGGCGTGGATGCGCGCCTGCTGATCCGCGCTGAGCCCCTTGCCGAATTTCTGCTTGAGCGCCGCATTGAGGTTCTGCGCCGAGAGTTCCTTGCCCTGCTGCACGTACTGCGAGTGGTCGATGCCGGCCGCCGCCAGCGCACCGAGCCCCTTCGAGGTCGGCACGGCGAGCCGCGTGGCGGCACCCCGCACGAAGTTACCGGCCATCGAGCCTTCGTAGCCGATGCGGCGGAGCTGGGCCGCCATGGCGTCGGCAAACTCCGGCGAGAACCCGCCGACCGTGCCCGGCGCCGCGCCGAACTTGGTGTAGCCCATCACGTCGTTGTGGTCGGCGCCCGAGCTTTTGGCGAACTGCACGAGCTTGTTGGCGGCGTCCTTGGCCGAGGCGCCGGCCGCCTCGGGCGTCGCCATGTCCATGCGCATGCCGAGCATGCGCCCGAGGAGCGCCTCGGAGGCCTGATCCATGGTGGTGCCCATGGCCAGCGCGTAGTTCTTCGAGTTCTCGGTGATCGCCTTGATCACCGCCGGGTCCTTCAGGTGGTCGGGCAGCGCCGAGCCGATGCGGGTCTGCGCCTTGACCACGTCCGGGTTCGAGAACCGGGTGTCCTGGCCGATCTTGATAGCCTGGGCGTTGAGCGTCTTCTGCTGAGCCTCGTCGATGCCGAGGATCGCCCGCTGGCGGCGGGTCGCCTCGTCCATCTCGAGCCAGCCGTCGCGAGCCCGCCCGTAGGCGTTGCCGAGCATCACGCCGACGCCGAGCCCGGAGGCCGCCTCGACGAAGCCGCCGCGGCCGTCGCGCGCGGGGTCGGTGGGCGCGCCGCCCGCCATCGTGCCGGTCGCCTGCGGCAGGGCCACCACCGCCGGGCGGCCGGCCGCCGACATGCCCTGCGCCAGCCGCTGCGACTGCGCCCGGGCCTCGGCCTGCCGCTGCAGCTCTGCGGACTGGCGCCGGCCCGCTGCGGCCATGCCGTTGGCGAGCTTGTCGTTCGTTTGCATGAGCTGGCCCTGGCGGGTCAGGGCCGCATTGGCGCCATCGACGGCCCCCTTGAGGCGGTTCTCCTCCGCGACGAGCCGCCCGATCACCACCCCTGAGCCGGAGAGATCGCCCTTCACGGCCTTGAGCGCCGCGGACTGGCTCTCGAAGGCGGTCGCTGCCGCCTTCACCGAGCGCTGGGCGCTGGTCAGCTGCCGCTCCAGGTCGGTGACCTGCTTCCGGGCGGCCGCCATCTCCTGCGCGACGGCACCGTTCTTCGAGAATGACTTCACCCCGTCGAAGGCCGCGGCCGCCTTGCGGGCACCGTCCAGCGCCGAGGCGATCCGAGCCACCTCGGCCTGGGTCGTGCGGAAGGTGGTGCGGGCCTGGGCGAACGATGCCTGCACCCCGCGGAAGCGCTCGATCTCCTTGAGCGCCGCGGCCGCGCGCTCGGCCTCCTTGCCGAGCTTACCGATGTCAGCGGAGACCTTCGCGCCTTTACCGATGTCGCGGAAGTTCTTCTTGATCGCGTCGAAGGCCTTGCCGGTGCGGTCCTCGGCGGAGATGACCGCCTTGGCCTCGATGATCCGCCCCATGGCTCAGCGCCTCCGCGCCGCGGCCTCCCGTTTGCGCTTCTCAGCGCGGGCAAGGGCGCGGCCGTACCAGTGGATGATCTGCTTCGGGGTGAGCCGGCCGACCGCGTCGAGGGGCTGGTTCAACTCGAAGACGATGTCGTCGGCGAGGTCGGCGAGGTTTCGCTGTCCGCGCCGGGATCCCGGAAAAAACCGAGCACCAGCTTGCGCACCTCGCGGGCCACGCGCCACGAGCCGGGGGCGAGCTGGGCCAAGAGCAGCGGGTCCTTCGGGGCGACGAGGCAGGCCTGGGCGTAGGCCCAGATCACGTCCGGCTTCTCGACCTGAAACAGCGTGCCGTCCTGGGACTGGCCGATCGTGTGGGGCTCGCCCCCGCAGGTGACGTAGTCGTCGTAGGTCGGCTCGCGGAACACCAGTTCGCGAATGGGATCGCCGTGACCGAGCAGCGGCTCGGGCAGGGTGAGGCGGTGGGTCTGGCTCATCGGGCGGGGGCTCGGGTGCGGCG
>NZ_LSIX01000068.1:0-209 GCF_001556475.1 Methylobacterium sp. CCH5-D2
AGCGCGGAGCGAGGCGGGATAGGGCCTCCCCTCTTCCCCCTTGTCGGGGGCGAGCCGAGCGGCAGCGGCGGTGAGCGAGCGTCCGCACGACAGGGCGCACAGGCCTCTCCCCGCAAACGGGGGGATGATGGGCGCGCCCGATCCAGGGGAGCGCCTCAGACCCCGGTCAGCGCCTCCGGCTCGTCGCGCTGCATCCGGTGCAGGCGGGC
>NZ_LSIX01000691.1:0-661 GCF_001556475.1 Methylobacterium sp. CCH5-D2
GTGGAGGAACTGGTGCCGCCGCCCGCCGACGAGCCGCCGGTCCCGAGCGTCGAGGACGAGCCCGAGCCGCTGCCCGAGCCGGCCGACGAGCCCCCGGTGCCGACCGTCGACGAGCTGGTGCCGCCGCCGGCCGACGAGCCGCCGGTACCGACGGTGGAAGAGGACTGCGCGAGCGCCAGGGCCGCACCGCCGACGATAAAGGTGGTCGCGAGGGCCGCGACGCGAACGTGCTTCAGCATAGAGAGACTCCAATCTTCAGTCGTACGGGACCAGAAACGGGCACCTTTTGCAAAACGTTCCAGCAAAATGCGGGACTAATAGGCAAAAGGAACAATCGTTTGCAAGATTTCCGGCCGATGAGCCGAGCCCAATACTCAAAGAACCGCGAGGCTTGGGTGCCTCCGGTTGCAAGTCCGCCATGTCGCCGTGGTCCGGGCCATCCCGGCAGAGGTTCTGCCTGCTTGGGTATCCGCCGAAGCCCGGGCGTGTCGGACCGTCGAACTCTGCAATGCTGGTCCCCGCCCGGGGGCGCCGTTGGTGACGCAAGCCGGCTCGGCCTGCGGGCGGCCCGTTCCCGTGCGGGGATGTCTTTCCTAGTAGCGGTCGCGGTATCCGTAGCCTTCGTAGCGACGCCCCTCGTAGACGCGCACGTCCCTGCGGC
>NZ_LSIX01000692.1:0-229 GCF_001556475.1 Methylobacterium sp. CCH5-D2
CCCGCCGCGCCCGGAGATGCACCGGAGCGGGCGGCCGGAACGCGCCGAGCCCCGCGCTCGCCGAGACCTCCGCGAAGGCCGGGTCGCCGGGGTCGCGCGCGGCCGGGCCGATCCGGTAGCGGAAGGCCCGGCCCGCCTCGTCGAGGCGGTCGACCAGCGGCACCACGGCGCCGCCGTCGAGGCGCACGATCAGGCTGCCCGCGGGCGCCCCCCGGGCGGCGGCCGCCTC
>NZ_LSIX01000693.1:0-8168 GCF_001556475.1 Methylobacterium sp. CCH5-D2
CGGACGATAGTTGCGTGGCGCAGGTCGCAAGCCTCGTGCGTCTCGCGACATGGGGCGGTCGGCAAAGCGTGTGCCAATCGCAGAAATCAGAAAAGCGTAATTCGTTTCAGACGGTTATGGACACAGTAGGTTGCCACGGAATCTCGTGTATAACGAATCTCCGTAGCGCGCCGACGAGATTTCGTGATGTCCCAAGCGTCGAGCGGAAAGCCTGCGGATCCCGGCCGCGAGCGCGATTTCGGCCTCGTCTTCGAGGCGGGTGCCGAGGCCATGCTGGTGCTCGATCCGGAGGCCGACCGGATCATCGATGCCAACGCGGCCGCCGCACGCCTCCTCGGCCATCCACGGGCCGCGCTGCGGGGCATGGCGGCGAGCGGGCTGCATCCGGGTCAGCGTCCGGCGCTGATCGTGTTCACGCAGGCCGTTCAGGCCGAGGGCCGCTGGTGGACCCACACGCTCTCGCCCCGGCACGGAGCTGGACGGGTCCTCGAGCTCGAGGCCGTCGGCACCGCACTGCCCGGCGGCCTCGTCCTCGTCACCCTGTTCGACCTCGACGAGCGCCGCCGGCGCCAGATCGACCGCGAGGCCGACCGCCACATGCGCGCCGGCCTCTCCGAGTGGCAGCGCATGGAGCGGATCTTTCGCGACATCGAGCGCGAGAACCAGCTGATCCTGCGCGCGGCGGGCGAGGGGATCTACGGGGTCAACGCCGACGGGATGACGACCTTCGTGAACCCGGCCGCCGAGCGCATGCTCGGCTGGGCCGCCGCCGACCTCGTCGGCCGCGACATGCACGCGGCCGTGCACCACACCCATCCGGACGGCTGCCCCTATCCCCATCGCGATTGTCCGATCTACGCCGCCTTCCGCGACGGCGCCGTGCATCAGGTCGACGACGAGGTGTTCTGGCGCCGCGACGGCACGTCCTTCCCGGTCGAGTACACCTCGACGCCGATCCGCGACCGCGGTGCCCTGGTGGGCGCCGTCATCGTGTTCCGCGACGTCAGCCAGCGGCGGGAGGCGGACGAGCGCCTGCGGCAGGCGCTGGCCGAGGTCGTCACCCTGCGCGAGCGCCTGGAGCTGGAGAACGCCTACCTGAAGGAGGAGATCCGGGCCGGGAGCCACCACCAGGGCATCATCGGCCGCAGCCCGGCCATCGAGGCGATCCGCCGCCAGATCGACCTCGTGGCCGGCACCGACGCCACGGTGCTGGTGACGGGCGAGTCCGGTACCGGCAAGGAGCTGATCGCCCGCGCGATCCACGAGGCGAGCCGTCGCCGCGAGCGCCCGCTCATCCGCGTCAACTGCGCGGCGGTGCCGCGTGACCTGTTCGAGAGCGAGTTCTTCGGCCACGCCCGCGGCGCCTTCACGGGGGCGCTGCGCGACCGTGTCGGGCGCTTCGAGCTGGCCGACGGCGGCACGCTATTCCTCGACGAGGTCGGCGAGATCCCGCTCGACCTCCAGGGCAAGCTCCTCCGGGTGCTGCAGGAGCGTTCCTTCGAGCGGGTGGGTGAGGAGCGCACCCGCGCCGTCGATGTGCGTCTCGTGGCCGCGACGAACCGCGACCTGAAGGAGGAGGTGCGACGGGGCCGCTTCCGCGGCGACCTCTACTTCCGCCTCAACGTTTTCCCGATCGGCGCGACCCCCTTGCGCGAGCGGCCGGAGGACATCCCGCTGATCGCCCAGCACATGCTCACCGGGGCCGCCCATCGCCTCGGCGTGCCCGAACCCCGCCTGACGGAGGGCGACGTCCGCCGCCTCACCCGCTACGACTGGCCGGGAAACGTGCGCGAGCTGGAGAACGCCATCGAGCGCGGCGTCATCCTGGCCCAGCGCGGCCGCCTGCGCCTCGATCTGCCGGAGGCCGGGGAAGCCGCACCGAGCGCGACCATCGCCCGGCACGGCCACGCGGGCGCCGTCCCGGGACAGCGCCCGCGGAGCGAGACCGAGCGGCGCGCCCATGACCGGGCCGAGATCGTGGAGGCCCTGGCCCTGTGCGGCGGCAAGATCTTCGGCCCGGGGGGCGCCGCCGAGCTGCTCGGCCTGCGGCCCACGACACTGGCTTCCCGCATGAAGGCGTACGGGATCAGGAGGGCATGACGGGTCGAAATCGCGCGCGGCTCCGGTGAGGACGCCTCGGTCCGGCCGTCGCCATCTTGCGCGGGACCTGCGGGCCCGCGCGGGCAGTCGGACGGAGGCGCGTACGGCGCCGCGCGCGAGCGCCTCTATGACGGCCGCGCGATCCTGAGCCACGTGATGGCGCAGGCCAGGGCCATGCCCCCGAACGCGAGATGCGCCCAGGTTGCCGCGTCGTTCGCCGCGAATCCGAGCAGCCAGGGCGCCAGAACCGTCCAAGCCCCGGCGATGGCGACCGCCCGCTCGCCGGCCGCCCGATGGCGGATCTGGTTGGCTGCCGTGAGCGCGAGGATCACCAGGCCGGGCAGCAGCGCCGAGGCGGCGGCGGCGTCGTGGCCGGTGAAGACCAGGAGCCAGGCCGCCAGCACCAGGGCCGTCCCGGCGATGTGCTGCGCGGCGCCCACGAGGAGCTCGTCCGTTCGCCAGCCCGGCCGGAAGGGGGCGGCCGACGTCTTGAAGGGCGACATGACCTATCTCCGCCGGTGTCGTCGGATTCCTCAGCCCTGGACCGCGGCGATGACGCGGCCGGGATCGATCACCTCATGGGCCGGCGCGAGTACCTCCAGGCGCCCGCTCGCAGGCGAGAGGATGTCGTGCAGGGCCTCGCCGATCCGTACGGCGGCCACGGCCTCGCCGGCCCGCACGCGTGCGCCGCTCGAGACGAGCCAGCGTTCCAAGACGCCCGCGGGCAGCATGCCCGCCGACCAGAGTTCCTCGGCCACGCGGATGTCCGCCATGATCGCCTCCTGGCGCGTTATGTTCGCCTCCTGGCGCGGACGCCCGCCCAGCACGCCGGCAAGCAGTGGACCGCACGGGATCCCGGCCCGCGTTGATCTGGATCACGGCATTCCCGGAGCGATCGTTGAGACAGGTCAATGCGCCGTCGAACCCTGATGGGCAGCCTCCGCGGGGCATCTCCTACGGACCGGATCCATGCTCGTCGTGCTGGTTGCCAGCGTCGTCCTCGTCGTGGTGACGATCCTTGTTCTCTACGAGACGCTGCGCCTGACCTCGGAGCACCTCGCCGAACTGCCGGTGCCGCCGCGCTGGCGCATCATTGTCGTCGTGCTCGCCGCCTTCGCGGGCCACACGGTCGCGGTCTGGGTCTATGCCGGCGCCTACTGGCTGCTCGTCCTGCGGCTGGGGCTTGGCGCCTTCTCGGGGGTTCCCATCGAGACCTTCGAGGATTGTCTCTTCGTCTCCGTGGTCGCCTACAGCTCGCTCGGCTACGGGGACCATGTCCCCCTCGGCCACGCCCGGTTGCTCACCGGCGTCGAGGCGCTCAACGGCCTGCTCCTGATCGGATGGTCGGCATCCTTCACCTACCTGGCGATGGAGCGCTACTGGCCGATGCACGGCAAGGCCCGTGCGCACCGCGCCGCGACGTCCCAGTCCCAGTCCAGCGGCAAGGCGGGCCGCGAACGCCTCTTCCCGCCCACGGCCGGCACCTGAGCGGGCCCGCGCCCTTGCGTTGGATCAAGGCCTTCGGATCCTCACGGGCTCAGGTTGCTCGCCGCTTCGATCGCGGAGTTGAGCCATGCAGCGTGCCTATCTCGTCAGCTTCCACAAGGTCGTTCCGGACGACACCGGCCATGATCATCGCGTCCTGCAACAGCAGGCGGTCGTCCGCGCCCGGTCCGACGTCTCCGCGGCCTACGCGGCCAAGGCGATGTTCCGCGAGGCGGTCGGGGTCGTCGATTGGCGGCTGCGGGCCGACACCTGCGAGGTGGTGGAGCTGACCGAGCGGAGCGCCTGAGGAGGACCCCATGAGCCATGACCTGACGCAGCCGGTGCACTGGCAGGGCCGCCAATGGGCCGTCACCGGCTACGGCATCGAGGCGCTCGACGGGATGTACCACGTCCCCTACGCCGAGATCCCCGAGGCCGCGAACGGCCAGCCGCGCTGGCTGCAGGATCTCTGCCGCCGCTACGGGACCGACCGCGACGACTTGGCCGCGGCGCTGCGGGTGGCCCGCGCCGTCCGGTCCGGCGGGGTGGGCGCGCGGCCGGGACCCGCGGGGTCGAGCGCGCCCGCATGAGCGCCGGACCCGTTGCCGCGGTCGCAGAGGCCGACGACCCGGAAGTGCCGAGCCCGTCCGTCGGGCCGTCGAAGCCGCGCCTGCTGCGCGTGCTGGGCCCCGGCCTGATCGCGGGCGCTTCGGACGACGACCCGAGCGGCATCGCCACCTACAGCCAGGCCGGGGCCCAGCTCGGCTTCGGTCTGTGCTGGACCATGCTGTACACCCTGCCCCTCATGGCGGCGGTGCAGATGGTCTCGGCTCGAATCGGACGCACCACCGGGCGCGGCATCGCGGGCGTCCTGCGCGAGCACTATCCGAATGGCCTGCTCCAGGCCGTGGTACTCCTGCTGCTGGCCGCCAACATCCTAAATCTCGGCGCCGATCTCGGCGCCATGGCGGATGCCCTCAACCTGCTGCTACCGGGGCCGAACTGGCTCTACGTCGTCCTCTTCTCGGGCATCTGCGTCTTCATGCAGCTCGTCCTGCAGTACACGCGCTACGTCGCCGTCCTGAAATGGCTGACGCTCAGCCTGTTCGCCTATCTGGGCGTGGTGATCTTCGCCCACGTGGCGTGGGCCGACCTCGGACGCGCCGTGGCGATCCCCCGGATCGACCTCAGCAACGGCGGCCTGACGACGCTCGTGGCGCTCTTCGGGACCACGATCAGTCCCTACCTCTTCTTCTGGCAGGCGGCGGAGGAGGCAGAGGACCTGCGCACCTTCCCGAACCGGCGCGACCTCCTGCACGCGCCCGAGCAGGGCCCCGAGGCGCTCCGCCGGATCGAGGTCGACACGCTCGTCGGCATGGCCTTCTCGAACCTCGCCGCGCTCGCCATCATGGTCACCACCGCCTCCGTGCTGCACCCGCACGGCATCACCGACATCCGGACCTCGGCGCAGGCCGCCGAGGCCCTGCGCCCCCTGGCAGGACCGTTCTCGGCGGCGGTCTTCGCGCTCGGCATCGTCGGCACCGGCCTGCTGGCGGTGCCGGTTCTGGCCGGATCGGCGGCCTACGCCGTCGGCGAGGCGCGGCGGTGGCCGGTGGGCTTCGGCCGCAGGATCCTGGAGGCGCGCGCCTTCTACGGCACGGTCGCGCTCGCGACCCTCGTCGGCATGATCATCAGCCTGGGTGCGGTCGATCCGATCCGGGCGCTCTACTGGAGCGCGGTCGTCAACGGCGTCATCGCCGTGCCGGTCATGACCGTGACGATGCTGGCCGCCGCCCGCGCCGACATCATGGGCGCCTTCGCGGTGCGCGGGCCTCTCAGGCTGCTCGGATGGGTCGCCACCGCCTGCATGCTGCTCGCCGTCCTGGCCATGTCGGCCACCGCCGCGCTCCCTTGATCCAGCGCAAGGCGGAGCGGGCCGCCCACGCCATCCTCGCCCTGCCGCAACCGGGTACAGGAAATGCGTGATGCACGAATGTAGAGGGGAAGGCGGCCCGACCGTGCTCGTCGCCGAGCCGCAGGCGCTGCCGGGCATGTGGCTGGAGGATCGGCTGCAGGAAGCCGGATGCGCGGTCAGCGGTCCGTACGCGACCTGTGCGGATGCGGCCCTGAGCCTCGACGGGGCGCCGCCGGACTTCGCGATCGTCAGCGTCGATCTGAACCAGGGTTCCTGTTTCCCGCTCGCCTGCACCCTGCGTCGGCGGGGCATCCCCTTCGCGCTGATCGCGGGCAGCGCGCGCATCCCCGCGGCCTTCTCGGATGTGCCGCTGTTCGAACGGCTGTTCGATGCCCGGGACATGGTCTCCGAGGTGGCTGCTCGTCGCGGGAAGCGCGGCAGCGGCGCGCGGGCGTGCCCGATGCAATCGCGGATCGCGGCGGGTGAGCCCCTTGCGCTGGATCAATGTCCGCTCGCCTGCCGGGCGTAAGCGTCGGCCCCCTCCGGGCCCGCCCTGGACACCAAGGAGACCTCAGATGAGCGACAAGATGATTCGCCAGAACGTCATCGACGAGCTGGACTTCGACCCGAGCATCGACGCGGCCCATATCGGCGTCGCCGTGGAGAACGGTATCGTCACGCTCACGGGGCATGTCGCCAGCTACACCGAGCGCGTCGCCGCCGATAAGGCCGCCCAGAAGGTGCGCGGCGTGCGCGGCGTGGTCGAGGAGATCAAGGTCCGCTTCGGCGGCGAGACCCCGCCACGCGACGAGGACATCGCCCAGCGCGCGGTGCAGATGCTCGACTGGTCGGTCACCGTGCCGAAGGACGCCGTGCAGGTGAAGGTCCAGAACGGCTGGGTGACGCTCTCCGGCAAGGTCGATTGGCAGTACCAGAAGGAGGAGGCCTACCGGGCGATCCGGCGCTTGGCCGGCGTCGCCGGCATCATGAACACGATCGAGGTGGCGCCGCGGGCGAGCGTGCCCGACGTGCGCGCGAAGATCGTGGCGGCCCTCAAGCGGAACGCGGAACTGGAGGCGGATGCGATCACGGTGACGGTCAAGGACGCGAAGGTCGTCCTCGAGGGCAAGGTCAACGCCTGGTACGAGCGGGAGCTTGCCGAGAACGCCGCCTGGTCGGCCCCCGGCGTGCGCGCCGTCGAGGACCACCTCACGCTGGGCTGAGCCCCGCGCGGCCGCGCCCCCGCCACCCGGAGTTCCCCGATGACCTTCGCCAGCATCATGGTGGCCGTCGATCTCGCCCCGCAGGCGCGGGAGCGCGTCCGTCTCGCCGGCCACCTCGCCGACGACTTCCGCGCCCGGCTGATCGGCGTCGCCGCGGAGCGGGCGGCCTACGCCGTCCCGCCGGTGGGGCCGACGCCCGCGAGTTCCTACGCGCTGACCGCCTCGAACGAGAGCGTGCTGGACGACCTGCGACAGGCCCACGCGGCCTTCGAGGAGGCCTCCGCCGGGCGCAGCCGCGTCGAGTGGCGCTCGAACATCGACCTGCCGCTGCCGTTCCTGATGGCCCAGGCCGCGGCCGCCGACCTCGTCGTGGTCGGGCGCCGGGCGGAGACCGGCCCGGCCCTGTTCTCGGTCGATCCGGGAGACCTCGTCATGCATCTCGGGCGGCCGGTCCTGATCGTGCCGCCGGGGATCGACCACCTCGACGGCCGGCGGGTCGCCGTCGGGTGGAAGGATTCCCGCGAGGCGCGCCGCGCGGTGCGGGACGCGCTGCCCTTCCTGCGGCGCGCCTCCCATACCGTGGTCGTCGCCGTCGACGACGGACGGGGTGCGGCCGACACCCGCAACATCGTCGGGTTCCTGCAGGCCCACGACATCGCCGTGACGGCGCTCCACCGGGACGCGCGCGGCGCCGAGCCGTCCGAGACGCTGATCGATGCCGCCTCCGAGCAGGCCGCGGACCTGATCGTCACGGGGGCCTACGGCCATTCGCGCCTGCGCGAGTGGGCTTTGGGCGGCGTCACCCGCCACCTGCTGGCAGCCTCCCCCATCTGCTGCCTGATGAGCCACTGACCGACGCGCCGCCGAGGGCGCGGCGCGCCCGGGACCGGAGCCGCATCATGAACGACCGGCCGAACCTCACGATCCCGCACGAGGGCTACGTCGTCGTCTGCGACGGCCGCAAGGCCCTGGTGCTTCGGAATGCCGGGCACCCGCTCCGACCGGACCTTCAGGTCCAGCGGGTGCTCGAGGCGCCCCCGAACCCGCCGACGCATCTGCAGGGAACGGACAGGCCGCCGCGGGTCAGGCTCGGCGACCGGCGCAGCGCCATCGCGCAGACCGACTGGCACGCGCTGGCCGAGCGCCAGTTCGCGGACGCCGTCGCCCAGGCCCTCGGCGCGATCGACCCGCTCGCCGCCCTCGTCGTCGTCGCCCCGCCGCGAGCGCTGGCTGAGCTGCGGCAGGCGCTGCCGGAGCGACTGCGCCAGGTGATCGTCGCGGAGATCGACAAGGACCTGACGAAGCATCCCGTGGACGAGATCCGGCGGCACCTCCATGCCGTCTGATACCGTTCCCGGTCGATGGGTTCGGTCCAACGCATCGTCTGAGGACGAGGCGCGGGTCCCCTCTCCTGTAGGGAGAGGTCTGCTTTCGCAGAAAGCCGG
>NZ_LSIX01000694.1:0-506 GCF_001556475.1 Methylobacterium sp. CCH5-D2
CGCTGAGGCCCCGACCCGGGCCGGACGCCGCAACCGCGCCGCCCTCCGCCCGCGCCACCGCCGCCGGGCCTGACCACGTTCACGCTCTACCTGCCGCAGGCGTCGGCCCCGGCGGCGGTGGCGCGGGCGGAGGGCGGCGCGGTTGTGGCGTCCGGCCCGGGTCGGGGCCTCAGCGTGCTGGTGGTGGAGGACAACCTGGAGGTGGGCCGGTTCTGCACGCAGATCCTGGAGGATCTGGGCCACCGGCCGGTCTGGGCGCACAACGCGGAGGCGGCGCTGGCCGAGCTCGAGCGGGGGGAGGGGGCCGGTCCTGGGCGCTTCGACGCGGTGTTCTCGGACGTGGTGATGCCGGGCATGGGCGGGATCGAGCTGGCGCGGCGGCTGCGGGCGAGCCGGCCGGACCTGCCGGTGGTGCTGACCTCCGGCTACAGCCACGTGCTCGCCCAGGACGACGCCCACGGCTTCGAGCTCGTGCGCAAGCCCTACTCCGCCGAGGAACTCGCCCG
>NZ_LSIX01000695.1:0-17393 GCF_001556475.1 Methylobacterium sp. CCH5-D2
GTCCCTCGGTCCCGCGACGGCGCGGTCGCTCCTCATGGTGTTGCGCGCGGTCGAACCCCCTTGCGCCCGGCGACGCTGGGACGCCGCGCTCCGGGGCGATCCGGTCGCGACCACGCGCATCGCGCTCACGGTCCTGCGCCTGGAAGGGGTGAGCGGACCGGCGGCCGACACCGTCGCGAGCGCCCTGCTGCTGCGTGCCTTGTGCGGTGATCGAACCGCCCCGGTCGTCCTCGCAAGCGCGCTGAGGCGATTGGCGCGCCGACGTCCGGACGAGCGTCACCTGGTCGAACTCGCCGCGCGGTGGGCGGCCTGGGTGCCGCGCGTCCCGCCGGCGCCGCGGCCGTGACCGACCGGGACCGGTTCGCCCCGGCGCCGGCCGAGAACCCCTGCCCCGCATCCCAATCGCCCAAGGACGGCACCCATGCGCATCTGGATCCTGTCGGACCTCCACCAAGGAGTGGGAGGGCCACCGTGGAACCCGGCCCGTATCCCCGAAGCCGACGTGGTGGTCGTCGCGGGCGACGTCTGCGAGGGGCTGGGCGCCGCGGTGGACTGGGCGGCCGAAGCGCTCGGACGCCACATGCCGGTCGTGATGGTCGCCGGCAACCACGAGTTTTACCGCCGCATCCACGGCGAGGAACTCGCGCTGGGCCGTGCCGCCGCGCAAGCCGCCGGCATTCACCTGTTGGAGGACGAGGCGGTCGCGCTCGGCGGCGTCCGGTTCTGCGGGGCCACCCTCTGGACCGACTATGCGCTCGATGGCCTTGAACGGCGGCGGGCGGCGATGGACGCCGCCGGCCGTGGCCTCAACGACCACCGGCGCATCCGCTGGGGCCACGCGCGGCGGCCCTTCCGCCCGGAGGAGGCGCTCGGCCTGCACGAGGCCTCGCGCGCCTTCCTGGACGCCGTCCTCCGGGAGACCCCCGGCGGGTTGCCCCAGGTGGTGGTCACGCACCACGGCCCGGCACCGGCCTCCGTCGCGCCGGTCTTCGCCGGCGACCCGCTGAACCCGGCCTTCGTCTCCGATCTCGGGCCGATGATCGAGGACCGGCGCCCCGCCCTCTGGGTTCACGGTCACGTCCACGCCAGCCTCGACTACGTGCACGCCGCCACACGGGTGATCTGCAACCCCCGCGGGTACGGCTCCGAGAACCCGGCCTTCCGCGCGGATCTCGTGGTGGAGGTCGGCGCGTGAGGACGCCTCCCGCATCGGGCGTCGCGGCAAACGGGGGACTTGGATGACCGCCTACCTTCCGGCCGACCTGCACGAGCAGGTCGCCGCCCTGCGCACGCTGCTCGGCCGCCTGGAGCGGGTCGTCGCGGGGGCGTCGCCGATCCGCAGGGAGCTCGCGTGGGCCCCCCTCGTCGAGGGCTGGGTGCCCGCCTCGCAGCCGCTTCCCGCCATCGTCGGCGTGATCGACGGGAGCGCCGTGCTCACGGGCCGGATGTGGGCGCTCGACCCGAACCTCAGATGGGCGCTGACGGAGGAGGGCTGGCTGCGCCTCGGCCAGCGCGGCGAAGCCTGACGCGTCGGACCACGAAGATGGAGGACGAATTTCCTTTGACCGGTCCTGTCGTACCCCCGAGCCTCGCGCGCAGGATCGTCCTGCGCCACCTGCCGCGCATCCTGCGTGCGGGCCTAGATCCCGACGGCTTGTACGGTCGGGTGCCGGTGATGCTGGCGCGCGACGCGGGGGCCGTCGACGCCGGCCTCGGCGAGGCGGTCCTGGCCTGGATCGCGCAAGGACCGGCGCGGGACATCCACGACGACCTTCCGGAGATGGCCGCCGGGACGGCGCCGCGGGGCCCCAGGGCCCTGCTCAGGCGCGTCCTGAGGTTGCGCTCTGACGGCCGCGATGAGCGGCCGTCAGAGGTCCATCCCTCGGAGGCCCGCACGCTCGTCGGCCTCCTCGACGGGTTCGCGGCCGCCCACGACTCCGTCACGGTCCGGGAGATCGCGGACGCGGTCCTCGTGTTGACCGCCTCGCCCGCCGACCGGTCGGCCGCGGCGCGCTTGGCCGCCTCGATATGGCGGGAGCTGCCGCGCATCGACGAGAGCGCGGCGATCCTCCGGCTCCTCGACATGGCGGAAGAGTTCGACGACGACGACGACAACTTCGTCTCGGCCGAGGCGGGCCGGCACGGACTCCTGCCCTTGCCCATGCCCGAGGACGCCCGGGCCGAGGTTCTGCGCCGGGCGTGGGTCGAGGCCATCGACGCGGCCATCGCGGACCTGCGGGTGCAGGCCCGCGCCCTGGCGCTCGGCCTGTCCGCGCTCGCCGTCGGCGAGACCGAGCGCTACTACGGGACTGAGGGGATCGGGAGCGCGGCGCTCCGGTTCGGCGAGGCGGCGCTCGGACCCGTCGAGCGGCGCGCCCGCGCCGCCGAGCGCAGGCGCGCCGAGCTGGCCGCCGCGCGCAAGACCGCCGAGATGCCCGGGAGCGCCGCGCCCGCGCCGGCGGACGAGCCCGACGCGGGCGTGCCCGAGGGACACGTCCTGGTCTGTCCGGCCATCGGCGCCACCGGCTCCGGCAAGGGCCGCGACGTGACCAAGGGGTACGAGAAGTCCATCGCCAAGCCCCTCCCGTTGGTCCCGACGCCCGATCTCGTGCGCGTCCGGCGCCGGCTGCTCTACGAGTTCCCCCAGGCGGGCGGGGCCGTCGATTTCGTCCTATGCGATCTGGTGGGCAAGCCGTTCGTCCGCCTCGGCCACCTCCTCATCGTGGGCCCGCCCGGCAGCGGGAAGTCGCGCTTCGTCCGCCGGTTGGGCGAGGAGCTCGGGACCGGGGTCTTCCGGGTCGACGGCTCGAACGACGCCGGGGCGAGCTTCGGCGGCACGGAGCGGCGGTGGTACTCCGCCGAGCCGGCGCGACCGTTCATGGCGGTGAACCGGTTCCTGCAAGCCAACCCCCTCGTCCTGGTGGACGAGGTGGACAAGGCACCGACCCGCAGCGACTACGGACGGCTCTGGGATGGCATGATTTCCTTCCTAGAGCCCGAGACCGCCGCACGGTTCCCCGACCCCTGCGTGCAGGCGGAGCTCGACCTCTCCTGGGTCTCCGTGGTGGCGACGGCGAACGTGGACTGGAACTTGCCGGCGCCCCTGCTCGACAGGCTGAGGCGGATCGAGTTCCCGCATCCAGGTCCCGAGCATCTTGAGGCGCTGCTCCCCGCCCTGCTCGCCCAGGCCGCGGCCGAGCGCGGGACCGACCCGCGCTGGGTCCAGGGGCTGACGGGCGAGGAGGTGAGGGTCCTCCGCAGGGCGTGGCGGGGCGGTTCGGTGCGCCGCCTCCGCCGGATGCTGGACGTCTTGCTGCGCCACCGGGAGCAGGCGGCCGTCAGGCACTGACCGCCACTCGCCCCACCCCACAGCGCGGCCGGCGCCCCTGCCCGCCGCTTCGCGACGGAGAACCCCGGACATTGTCAGGCCGCATCCTGCCCGAACCGTATGTCCTGCCCCCGGTCTTCCGGCCCGGGCGCGCCCGCCGCAGCCTGGACGCGACCGCGGCCTCCAACGCGCGGACCCCCCTGCTTCCCGCCCGGTCGGAGGGGATGCGGCTCTGGATCATGTCCGACCTCGCCGTCCGCGACGGCGCGTTCGCCCTGCCGGATCCGCTTCCGGACCATGACGCCCTGCTGGTCGCCGGCGGGATCTCCGAGGGGCTGGTGGCCGCGGTCGAGTGGCTCGCCGGGGCGCTCGGCGACCGGAGGGCCGGCCGACCCGTGGTGCTGGTGCCGGGGATCAGCGAGTACCGCGGCGGCTTGCCTCCGCACGAGACCCTGCGGCTCGGGCGCGAGAGGGGGCGTGAACTCGGGATCACCGTGCTGATGGATGAGGCCGTCCGGCTCGACGACGGGCGGGGGGCTGCCGTCCACGTTGTGGGGGCGACGCTCTGGACCGACTGGGCGCTCGGCGGTGCGGCATACGCCGGCGGCGCGCGGGCGCGCGCGCGCAACATGTGGCGGGGCGGCGACAACATTTTGGCGGAGCGCGACCGGACCTGGGGCCCGTACGACGCGGCCGGTGCCCATGCCCGGTCACGCGCCTACATCGAGGACTTCCTCACGAGCGTCGTTATCCAGTCCAACGGCATCTCGGTCCCGCCATCATCGCTGGCCGCCGGGGTGCGTCCCGGCGACCGGGCCGTGGTCCTGACCCACCACGCGCCGTCGGCGCGTTCGCTGCATCCGGGCTGGCCGGAGTGGCAGTGCGAGGAGTGGGAGGCCACGACCTTCGCGTCCGACCTGGAGGACGTCCTCCGGGCATGGGGCGCGCCGGCGCTCTGGGTCCACGGCCGCGTGCCGGCGGCGGCGGACTATCACATCGGAAGGACCCGGGTGCTGGCCAATCCATGGCGGAGGCAGGGCAACCGGGCTTTCGACCCGGCGCTCGTCGTCTGCGTCTGAACCCTCTCCCCTCCGTTTTCCGCCCAGCGAGCCTGCGAGGGCTGCCGCGGACCACGGGAAGCCCCTTTGAGCCCCGCCTCCCGCAGCCCGCCGCGGCGCGAACCCGGAAAGGTCTCGACATGTCCCTCAACGCCATCGCGAACGTGACCGCGCGCCCCGGACTCCAGGCGCCGGGCGGCGCGGCCCGCCTCGCCGCGGGCGCGACGTTGCTCGACGGCCACGCCCCCGCGGCGCCTCAGAGACACCGTCCGGACCGGCCGGAGGCGCGGACCGGCGTCGCGGAGCCGGCCGGCCTCCACCAGGCGTTGCTCGTCCTCGATATCGAGACGGTGCCCGACGAGGAGCAGGTTCCGTCGGATTGGCCGTCCGAGAAATTTCCGAAGGCGGCCTGGCACAAGGTGGTCGCGGTCTCCTTCGTCGAGGCAGCCATCGCCCGCGACGCGGCGACCGGAACCGAGGCATACCAGATCCGGTCGTGCCGGAGCGGGGGCGAGCCTGGATGGGATGAGGAGCGCCTGCTGCGGGCCTTCTGGAAGTTCTTCGCGGCCGGCCGCTACAGGGTCGTCACCTGGAACGGCCGCAGCTTCGACCTCCCCACGCTCCTGCTGCGCTCGTTGATGCACGGTATCGCGGTGCCCTCCTGGTACAGGAGGGGGACCAAGTGGGACGGCTACGGCCACCGCTACGCCGTAGACTGGCACGCGGACCTGATGGAGGTCCTGGCCGAGTTCGGGGCCTGCGCGCGGCTGACCCTGGAGGAGGCCGCCGGGCTCCTGGCCCTGCCCGGGAAGCTGGGCGAGCACGGCTCGCAGGTCGCCGCCATGATCGCCCGCGGCGAGATCGGGCGCGTGCGGGCCTATTGCGAGACCGACTGCCTGAACCTCTTCGTGCTGTACCTGCGCTGGGCGCACCTCACCGGAAGGACCGGCCCGGAGGCCCACGACGCTGCCATCGACGGCCTGATCCGGTACCTGGAGTCCGAACGGGCGGCGCGCCCGCACCTCGGTGCCTTCGTGGACGCATGGCGGCGGGCGACCGAATCCCGGTCCGCCTTCGTCTCCCGGCCGCCGCAGGCTTGGCCCGCCGTGGCGGGCTGAGGTCGGCCGGCCTGGACGCTCCCGCGCACGACCGGGACGGGCTCGCCGGCGACGAGGGCTTGGTCGGCGGGGCCAACGACTGGGACCGGGCCGCCGCCGTGGGGAGCGCTGGCACCGCCGGCCTGTCCCGACGGACGTCCCCATCGCCGATGGGTCGCGGCGAGCACGGCCGTCGCACGCGCGCAGCCTTCCGTCGTCGAGGGTACGGGCGCGTCTATCGCGGGTGGGACACTTGCCCCGGCCGGATGGGCCGCGACGCCGGCGGATACCCGCGCCGTTTCAGCCGGCCGCACTCAGGTCCCTGGTCCTCCCGAGCACGCCGGCCATTGCCGGTGCGATATCCGTCGAGCGGGTGATCGAGGCCCCGCCCCCGGAAACCAGATCCAGGTCGTGACGCCGGCCGGGCGACGTGGGCTCGCTGATCAGGCGCCGGCACAGCAACTCAGCCAGCGACGGATCCTCGACGGCACAGACGATCTGCCGGCCCGATCGCTGCAGGGCTGAGAGCACCTCGACGAGGTGCAGGGCCCGGAAATCGTCGATGTGCTGGACCGGGTCGTCGAGCATGAGCGTCCGCCAGGTGCACCACGGTCGGGACAGGTGAACGGAGAGGAGGAAGGCCAGGCCGGCCGCACGCCTCTGCCCGCTGCTGAACACGAATTGCGGGTTCAGCCCGTTGCCGACCCTCAAGCTCAGGAAGCGCTTCACGTCGCCGCGTATGCCGTAATCGATGGTGCGCCACTCGGAGTGCGGGCGGAGCCGTTGATACAGCTCGTTCAGCAGCGGGCTGATGACCGCGAGGCGCTCGTCGATGATCTCGGCATTCGTCCTGCGGACGGTACGGTCCAGCGTCCGGGCGGCGGTCACGGCCGCGCGGGCCCGCGCGAGCCGGTCCGCCGCGGCGTCGGCTTCCACCCGGAGCGCTTCGAGATGCGCTTCTAGGTCCGTCACGCGTTCCACCGCCTGCGAGGCTTCCAAGGTGAGGATGCTCCGCTCCAGGTCGATCAACCGGCTCCGTTCGGCCTGCACGGCCGCGTCGAGGGCGCCGGCGTCGTGCGCGAGCTTCCCGTCCAGCGAGCGTCGCACGAGCTCGGCCGACAGCGCCTCTTCGCGGGCCGACAGCTCGGCCTCGGCGGACGCGAACCGGAGGACCGCCGCCTCGGTCTCCCGCAGGATCTCGGCCGCGGCCTCGTGCCGGGTCCGGGCCGCCGCGAGTTCGGCGCGCGCCTCCGGCACCCCCGAGCGCCGGGCGGCGAGCCGCTCGCGCGCAGCCGCGAGCCCCGTCTCGAATTCGGAGGCGTCTTGCGGCGCGCGACAGAGCGGGCAGCGGTCGTCATGAAGCCCGACCCGGCTGCCATGGTCGACCAGGATGGCCAGCGACGCGGCGAGCGCGTCGGTCTCCTGCTCCTTGTGAAGGCGCGCCTCGGCAGCCTCCAGCGCGTGGCGGGCCGCCCGGACCGCGGCCTCGGCCTCGGCCGCCGCCACCGCCGCCGCGTCCCGGCCCGCGCGGAAATCGGGGCCGGCGACCGTGTCGCGCAGCGCGGTCACCGCGCGAACCTCGTCCGCGACCCCACCCATCTCGCCGAGGCTCAGCCGGCGGCGGGCCAGCGCCTGCCGCGCCGCCGCGACCCGGCTGCCCAAGTCCTGGCCGCCGGCCGGCGTCAGTCCGTCCAGGCTGGACAGGGCGGCGGCGATGTCGCCGGCCTGCAGGGCGACGTCCCGGGTCTCCTCCAGATCGGTCAACGCCGCCGTCAGGCGCGCGCGCGCCTCCTCGTAGGCGTGCGCGGCCGTATTGTGCGCGCCCTCGGCGGAGGACATGACCTCGCGCGCCTTGGCGGCGTAATCCGGGCCTTCGATGGCGCCCAGCGCCGCCCGCACGAGCTCGAAGCGCTGCGTTTCCGTCAGGTCGAGGCTGAGCGCCGCGATCCATTCGTCGCGGATGATGGAGGTCCTGCAGACCTGCTGCAGCGCCCGCTCGGGCTTCGCGCCCGGGACGCAGAGCAGTGCCTCGATGCGGGCCGCGTCCCGGTCGGCGCCGGTCTCGCGCGAGCGCGTCACGGCAAAGCCGCTCCCGTCATCGGCACGGAACCCCACCGTGACGAAGTGCGCCTCCGGCTGCCCCTCGCCGCGCCACCAGACATAGTCGTCGAGGCTCTCCCTGGCCGCCTTGTCGACGAGGTACTTGTCGATCTGGCCCGTGAGCGCGAACTCGACCGCGTCGCACAGCGTGCTCTTCCCGACGCCGTTGCGTCCGCAGATGACGGTAAAGCCGGGGCCGAAATCCACGCGTTGGCGCTCCCGGAAGCCCCGGAAGCCGCACAGTTCGAGGTAGTCGAGCCTCATGGCGCATCCACCAGGATGCGCGCCACGTCGGAAGCGCTCGCGGCGCCCAGGAAGGCGGCCACCGCGGCGTCCGGAACGTCGCTCAACCGCGACCGCAGACGGGCGCGGTAGTCGGCGCCGCCGATCACGGGCGCGCTGAGAACCGGCAGGAGGGGCAACAACGTCCTTCGCAGGTCGGCCGCCGTGCGCAGGTCGCCGCGCGCGATCTTGCGGGTCATGGAGAAGTTCTCCTCGATCCGCTCGATCTGCCGCGCGAGGCCGGGTTCGGCACCGCCGGCCAGGAACAAGGCGTAGACGTTCCAGGCCTTGGCGCCCGCGGACCGCAGCGAGGCCGCATGTCGGCCGAGCGTGGCCTGCTGGACCTGCCGCCAGTCGGCGAGCAGGCTCTCGCCGCTCCCGAAGACGTGCAGGAAGCCGGCGACGGACGCATTCTCGAAGCAGACGACCGGCACGCTGCCGCCCGGCCAGGTCCAAGTCTCGTAGCCGGCCGAGCGGAGCAGCACCTCGGATTGGGTCGCGATGTCCATCACACACCGAGCTCCTGGCGTGCCGCGGGAAGGTCGAGCCACGCCGCCGAAGCGCCCGGCCGGATGATGTCGCCCGGGCGCCCCTCCCGCACGAGGTTCACCGGCAGGCCGACGTCGACGGCGCCGGCGCAGACCACGACGTCGGCGACCTCGAACGGTGTCTCCCTGAACCGGTCCTGCGTCGTCTGGAGCAGCGTACCCGAACCGTTCACGACCCTGACCCGGCGGCCGGCGAGATCATAGCCGACGGAGGTCTGGACGGCGCCGGCACGGCGCAGCAACAGGTGCGCGTAGCCCAAGACTTCGGAAGGGCCGGGGTTCCGCAAGGTCGCGGCGGCGGTGGCCGGCACGCCTTCGGCGTCCCGACGAAGGCCGTAGAGGTCCTCGCTGCCCAGATCGGGGGGATCGAGCCAGGCCGATTCGCACGCCGCCCCCGTCTCCCTCTCCACCGCGGCGCGTCCGGCGTGCAGCACCTTGCGGAGGTAAGCCCGGGAGAACGCCCGGCGGAGTTCGTCGAGGACCTCGGCCCCCGAGCGCCTGACATGCGCGAAGCGGACGTTCGCCGAATTGGCCAACGTCCAGAGCTCGGGGGCCTTGGCCTGCAGGACGTCCTCGCCCGCGAGGTCGACCAGGGTCACCGACAGCGGCGCGACGCCCGTCATCGCCTCGGCGAGAACGGCATTGAGGTAGGACCAGTCCGACCAGAAGCCGACGACGAGCAGGTCCTTCTCGCGCAGGTTCGCCGCCATCCAGGTCTTGGTCTTGGCGATGCGCGCGGCGATCACGCCGTCCTCGGTGAGCTGCGACGCCGTCCAGACGGTGGCGCGCCGCTCGCGCACCGAGCAGCCATGGAACTTGAGCAAGGGCGCGTGCATGCGGGCCCGCACGGTGGCCTCGTCGCCGTCGAGCGAGGCGGCGAGGTCGAACCCGTAATCCTGTGCGCGGCGCTCGATCAGGTTGTCGTAGTTCGCCGATACGGCGCCGGCAGCCATGCGCGTGATCAGGAAGTCCGCCACCGCCGCGTGGCCGGCGTTCGGCGGCCTGACGAAACTCTCCCAGGGAACGAGGGCCTCGATGAAGACCGAGCCGAGGGTGTCGTCCCTCGCGAAGATCTCCGCCAAGGCTTCCAGGTCGCCGCGCAACCCCGGCGGGCACGCGGGGTCGATGCTCATGACATACCGGTCGTAGCAACTGGTGGCCACGGACCATGCCGACGGTAGGGAGCTCGGCGGCGCCATCGACAATCCGGCACCGCAGAGTATGACGAGGCGCCCCGCTTCCATGGAGGCGAGCAATCGCGCACGAACCGCCGCGTCCAACCCGTTCCTCCCTTGCCTCGCGAACCTTTACGGTGGCGTAGACCGAGATCACACTCAAGGCAAAGTAAGGCGACCCAGCTTCTCTCGCCCACGCCGCACGCGCATCGAACCGTCGGCCCAGAAAGTCGCGCCGGCGTAGGTTGCGCGCTGTCGTCTCGGCGACAAGGTTTCAGGCCGCCTGTTCCGGGCCGGGGCGGCTGATGGGTCTGGCGAGACAGGTCCGAGGCGCGGGCCCGCATGGCTTCTCTGGGCAAGGCCCGGCGGCTGTCCCGCCCTCAAGGCAGCGTCGGCTGCACCTCGCGCTGGACCTTGGCGGGCAAGCCGTACAACTCTCCCATCAGGGCGATGAACTCGCCCTAGCCACCGTAGCTGGGGTGGCGGACCCGCTCGGCCGTCATGCCCAAATCCGCCAGGGCCGCCTCAGCGTCCCTCGTGATAGCGACCATGGTGCGAGGGCGCGGTTCCGAGACCAGCCATTCGAGGAGGTGGGGGGAAGCCTGCCGTTCGAGACCGGCTGTGGCAGCGATTGGGAAGCGGGCCGCCGGAGGCGTGCGGGTGGAGCGGGAAGACATTCCAGAGGAAGACCGGGCGCCGCAGGTGCCGGAGGACCTGCCAGGTCACCGTCGCGGTGCGCTCGGCCACCGCCGGCCCCCGGGCGGCCCGTGAGAGCGGCAACTGCCCATGGAGGCCGGCATGGGCGGGGAGGTGAGCCTCGTCCGTGAGCGCCAGGCCAGTGCGCCGCCCGCCGCGATACCCGAGGTCGCGCGCTATCCAGATCGGATCGACGCCTCCCGCGAGGGCCGCCTCCGGAACGAGCCGCAGGTTCTCCCTCCGGATCTGCGGGGCGTCGGCCCCGTCGTGATCCGGACAGACCACGGCGTAGGGGTTGAACGCGTCACGGAAGCGAAGCGCCGCCAGGGCATCGATGAAGGCGGCCGGTGTCATGTCGGCAGGCTCGCGACCGCAGGCCGGGCCGGGGCTTCCTGGGGCGACCGGCGAACGGCCTGCCTGACAGCTAGCCGCTTCGCCGACCGTTACCGCACCTGCGGCGGCTTCGTGATCCCGGCCGCTCAAGCCTTGTTGGTGAACCGCGCGGAGGCGGCCTTGCCGCCGACCTTGAGCGAAACCGTTGCCACGACCTGGCCACTCGCCGCGACGGGCAGCTTGCCCTGCACGCTGTTGGAGCCGGCCGGGCTGAGGTCGATCTTGTAGCTCTTGCCGCCGACGAGCACCGTTGCGGTGCCCGAGACCTGGGCCGCCGGAACGGGCTTGCGCATCTCGTCCAGGACGTAGACGGTGACGTCGGTGTCCTTCACCACGAGTTCCAGCCAGAGCTCCTGGGCCTCCTGCACGAGGCCGCCGTGCGCGGCCTTGGGTGCCTCGCCATGGGCGAGGGCAGAACCGGATGCGAGGCTGAGGGCAAGAACCAACGGAATCGCGAAGAGCTTCATCGTGCTTTCCTCGTAACAAGCCAGAAATCGGTGGTAAACGCGTCTTCGGCGCGGTTTTCTAGGTTCCATGTCGCCCGAACAGGGAGGGGCGAAGACTGCTATCCCGTTCCACAACTGCCTCGAACAAGGCGTCGTAGGCCGTGGCCGCGCGCCGCGGGGAGAAGTCAGCCGCGCGCCGCCGGCGTCTCTCAGCGTCGCCCGGATCTTCCAAGACGGCTTCGATAGCCTCGGCCATCTTCGTGGCGTCGCCGACCGGAACGATAACCCCAAGCGCCGGGTCGAGCAGGATCTCGCGCGGCCCGTCGCAATCCGTCGCGACGACCGGCATGCCGTGGGCTAGGGCCTCAACCACGGCAAGACCGAAGGCCTCGACGCGTGAGGACAGAACGAGACAACTCGCCTCCGCAAAGGCCGGCCAGGGTTCCATGACGTAGCCGCGAAGCTCGACCCGGCCGGACAGGCCGAGGCGGTCGATCTCGGCTTCGAGACGCGCATACTCGACCCCCTCGCCGAGGATCACCAAGCGCGCGCTCGGTTGTCGTACCTTGGCGAAGGCGCGCAGGAGGGTCTGATGATCCTTCGCATGGTCCAGGCGACCCACGGAAAGGATGACCGGCACGGTCCGGTTGGGTGCCTTCTCCGCCACGCGATCAGAGAGGACCGGATTGTAGATCCGGCTCAAGCGGCTCGGATTGGCCGCAAGCCTCTCCTGCAGGTATCGGGCAAGCCCGTCCGAGACGGCGATTGTACGAGCGGCCATCCGGGTGAGAAGCGGCGTGGCGAGGTAGCCGATGCGGCTGAGAAGCCCACGCTCGTTCGCCGTATAGCCATGGTACGTGATGACGCTCCGGCGCAAGCGGCCGGCCAGGACCGCTGCCACCGTGTGCTTGAGGTTTGAGGAGGCCAGCGCGGAGATCGTGACGTCCGGCCGCTCGCGACGTATCAGCCCGGCAAGGCGCGCCGTTGAGCGTAGATGTCCGCCTCCTAACACGACAAGCCGAGCATCGGGGCTCAAATGAGCCATGTTTTCCCGGGCCTCGTAATCAACGGCCACAACTACTTCATGTCCGAACTTGCAGAATTCAGTGGCGAGGATTGCCCACACGCGTTCTGCTCCGCCGCCTGCGAGGGCGTGCACGTACATCAGAATTCTACGCGGAACAGGTCTCGGCCTGTCGGAAGCAGGTGGAGCATTCACAGGAAGTACCCTGCCTCGGCGCCGGCGTCGTACGGCTCCCGCTAATGGTTGTGCTTGTGGCGCGCGCCGCCGTCCGGCTGCGCTGTGCTGGAGGGGTTCTCCGCTGCCTTCGTGCCGTCCGTCCCGGCGGCGCCGTGGTTCATTCCGGCATGAGCGTCGCCTGCCTGTGCCTGCATCCACAGGTCGTTGTACTCGTCGTCGGTCATCTCCGGCAGCTTCCGCAGCAGCGCGACCGTCGCCCAAAGCATCTCGTCCCCGTCGCTCGCCATCGACGGCATGCCGCTCATCTTGATCCCGTTCTTCAGGATCCAGAACAGCTCGCCCGCACTGTAGCGCTTCGCGGCCTCCTTGAGATTCGGCGGCTCAGGATACATGCCCTCCGCGACCTCGTTGCGCTTGGTGCCCGGTCCGCCATGGCACGTGGCGCAATGCTCGGCGAAGTGCCCGACGGCCGGCACCAGCTTGGCTTGTTCGTCGTAGCCCGCCGGCGGCAGCAGGCCGGCCGCGTGGGCTCGGATCGAGCGCACCCGTGCCGTCTCCAACACCCACGAGGTCAGGGCCCAGTGCGGCTCCGTCGCGGCGACGTTGAAGACGCCAGCGTAGATCACGGCCGCGGCGGCGACCGTCGCCAGGATGCCGGCCGAGAGCAACGTGAGGAAGGCGATCTTGGCGGTTTGCATGGATGTGTCCTGAGTGACCGGTTCAGAGACGGGCCGCCCACGCGTCAGGTGCGGGGGGGCCGTCGGACGAACTGGGATGAGCGCTCTCGTCGGATCCGTCTTCTCACCGCGCCTTCTGGATGCGCGTGATGGCAAGCTGCCCGTTCACCCGGTCGGCGGAGAACCGGACCCGGTCCCCGGCCTTCACCCCCTTGAGGATGGCAGGGTCGGCAACCCGGTAGGCCATCGTCATGGCGTCCATGTCGATGTTCGGGATGCGCTCGTGGTCCAGCGTGACCTTGCCGGCGGCCTCGTCGACCTTCTGGACGGTCCCGCTCACCAGGGGCGTGTTGGCAGGGGGCTGGGCCGCGGCAGGCTTGGCGGGGGACGCCGGCGCGGGCGACGGCGACGCGGGCTGGGTCGAGCCGCCCGCCTGCGCCTTGCGGTCCAGCGGACCCTCGCCGGACGGCGTCTGGTTCGGCTGCGGCCGGTAGTCCGACTGCCGGCTCCGGACCTGCCATTCCTTGAGGGCGTCGATCTTCTGCTGCTGCTCGTCCTGGATCTTCTGCGCGGTCTCGCGCAGCTGCCGGTCGCCGCCGTAATCGAGCTGCGCCTTGGCGAGGAAGAGGGACTGCTCGTAGCTCGCGATCAGGAGCTCGGCGAAGTCCCGATCCGGGTCCCCGGTCAGCTTGAGGTTCTTGAACCGGTCCGCCATGACCTCGCGCACGCGCTCCAGGGCGGCCGGGGCACCCTTGGCGGGTTGGGCCCAGGCCCCGCCCGAGAGCGGGTTCGCAAGCGCCACGCTCATGGCGGCCGACAGCAATAGACGTCGCATGTGATTTCCTCCGCGGCATGGGGCCGCCGCGCGTGATCGGGCGTGCCCGCGCGGCGGGCCCGTTCGAGGCGCTACTTGGCTTTTTGGATCTGGGTGACGGTGTACTGGCCGCCGGCCTCGTCGACGTCGAACTCGACCTTGTCCCCGGACTTCAGGTCCTTGAGCATCGCCGGGTCCTTGACCTTGTAGGCCATGGTCATGGCGTCCATGTCGAGCTTCGGAATGCGCTCGTGGTCCAGCGTGACCTTGCCGGCGGCCGGGTCGACCTTCGTGACCGTGGCCTTGACCGATTGAGCCCAGGCCGGGCTCGCCAGAGCCAGCAGCGCGGCGAGGGCGAAGGGAGGTACCTTCCTCATCGTATTCTCCTGATGGTCGTTGTGCCGCTGCACGGGCACTTGTTGAGGGGCGATGGCGCCCGCGCAGCGGCTTTCGGGCGGACTAGGTCCACCCGAACCCGTCCGCCGGTGCCCGCCCGCATCGGGGCGTCGTTCCGGCGGAAGCTTGGAAGACATCCGGCATCGCCGGCTCAGTGGTTTCCGTGACCGCCCGGGTTGGAGGCCGTCCGGCGCTTGCGCGGGTCGACCACGCGCAGGTCGGTCTCGCGGGCTTTCCGGCCCTTGGGCGTGTCCGGCGCCCGCGTCGGCTCGGGCAGGGGCTCGCCGGTCCACTCGTAGGCCAGCGTGCCCTCTGGGTGCTGGTACCAGCCCGGATCCCTGTAATCGCCGGGCGCCACGTCGGGGCGGACCTTCAGCACGGTGAACATGCCGCCCATCTCGACCGATCCGAACGGGCCGGCGCCGGTCATCATCGGCAGCGTGTTCTCGGGCAGCGGCATCTCCATCTCGGCCATGGAGCCCATGCCGGTCGAGCCCATCGGCATGTAGCCGGGCGCGATCTTCTGGATGCGCTTCGCCGTGCTCTTCAGGTTCACGCCGATGTAGGTGCGCACCGAGTGGCCCATGGCGTTCATGGTGTGGTGCGACTTGTGGCAGTGGACCGCCCAGTCCCCCAGGTTGTCGGCGTTGAACTCGATGGCCCGCATCTGGCCGACCGCGACGTCAGCGGACACCTCGAACCACTGGCGCTCGGGCGGGATCCAGCCGCCGTCGGTGCCCGTGACCTTGAAGTCGACCCCGTGCACGTGGATCGGGTGGTTGGTCATGGTCAGGTTGCCGAAGCGCATCCGCACCTTGTCGCCCTGGCGCGCGACCATGGGGTCGATGCCCGGCCAGACCCGGCTGTTGAAGCACCACATGTTCATGTCGAGCATCGTGTTGACCTTGGGCACGTACGACCCGGCCTCGATGTCGTAGGCGTTCAGGAGCCAGACGAAATCGCGGTCGACCCGCCGCTCGGCCGGGTCGCGCGGATGCACGACGAAGAAGCCCATCATGCCCATCGCCATCTGGACCATCTCGTCCGAGTGGGGGTGGTACATGAAGGTGCCCGAGCGCCTGAGGATGAACTCGTAGACGAAGGTCTTGCCCGGCGGGATGCCGGGCTGGTTCAGGCCCGCCACGCCGTCCATGCCGTTGGGCAGCGTCTGGCCGTGCCAGTGCACGGCGGTCGCCTCCGGCAGCTTGTTGGTGACGAAGATGCGGACCTTGTCGCCCTCGACCGCCTCGATGGTCGGACCCGGCGACTGGCCGTTGTAGCCCCAGAGATGGGCCTTCATCCCAGGGGCCATCTCGCGCACCACGGGTTCGGCCACGAGGTGGAACTCCTTCCAGTCCCCGCGCATGCGCCAGGGTAGGGTCCAGCCGTTCAGCGTCACCACCGGCTGGTAGTCCACCCCGGTGGTGGGCACGAGGGGCGGCTGTGTCGTTGCCTTGTCCATCGAGGGCGCCTCGGGCAGGCCGGCGGCCTGCGTCCGCCCGCTGATCATGGACGTCCCTGCGAGGACCAGTCCGCCGGCCCCGAGCAGGTTCCTGCGCGAAATGTCAGTCATCGGTTTCTCCATGGGTCTCGTGCGATGCGGCATCAGCCGCCGGGCGTGGCGGAAGCGAGGGTGTCGCCACCGCCGCCGGCCACCGCCTCGGACCCGGCCGATTCGCCGCCGAAGCCTTCGCCGGTGAAGCCCCCGCCGATGACGGCCGCCCTGAGGTCGGTCGCCGCGATCCAGAAGTCGCGCTGGGCCTCGATGGCCTGGATGTTGCTCAGGATCCGAGAGCGGGCGTCGATGATCAGGGTGGTGACGTCGATCAGCATGCCGCTGTACTGCAGCAACGCCTGGTCCTGGATCGTCTTGCGCAGGGGCAGAACGCTCCCCTGGTAGTGACGGGTGATGTCGTACTGGCCGCGGTAGCGCTGGTAGGCCTCGCGCACCTCAGAGCGGGCGTTGACCGCCTTCTCCGCGAGGCGATGGGCGGCGCCGAGATAAGCCTCCCGCGCGCCGCGCACGACCGTCGTCCCGAAGTCGTAGATCGGGATGACCAGGTCGATGGAGTAGCCGCGCCCGAAGCTCTTGTCGCGAGTGACGTTGAAGCCGCCCTGCTCGTTCGGCTCGAAGGCCTTCGCGCGCTCGTAGCGGTCGGAGTAGCCGACATCGAGCACGTTGATGAAGCCGCTGACCTGGTTGAGGCCGTACTGGCCCGCGAGCGACTGGAGTTCGAAGCGCGCCGTCTGGATGTCCGCGCGCTTCTTGATTGCCTCGGCCTCGATCTGGGTGCCGCTCACCAACCGGCCGGGCAGCGACGGCAGGCCGTTCGGAAGCTTGAAGTCGATCTCGCGCCCCCAGAGGCCGAGCAGGCGGATCAGCTTCTCGCGCTCGACCCGTTGCAGGACGCGCGCCTTGGCGAGCTGCGCCCCGAGCTCGCTGTAGAAGGCGTGCTCGCGCGCCTGCTCCAGCTTGTTCAGCGCGCCCGTCTCGCCGAGCTGCTTGGCCAGGGTGGAGGCGGAGCCGGCGCTCGCGAGCGCCTGCTCCAGGTAGGCGACGGACTGGTTCGCCGACACCGTGCGATAGAACTGGCGCCGCGCCTCGCCGGCGAGCCGCAGCACCTGCCCGACCGTGCGGTACTGCTCCGCCCTGAAACGGTTCTGGGCGATGGGGATGCGGACGGGCAGCGTCAGGAGCTCGATGAGGCTCGCGGTGAGGGAGCGCTCGACCTCCAGCGTGAAATCGCCCCCGGTCCGGCTGAGGGAGAGCCGGGGGACCGGCGGCAAGGTCGCCTGGACGAACTCGGCTTCCGACACGCCGAGGTCGTTGAAGGACGCCTGCAGGGCGCGGTTCTTCAGGAGGGCGACCTGAACCGCGCTGTCGGGCGTCAGGGGGCGCCGCAGCAGCTGGTCCGCGCGCGCCGCCGCGCCGGTCGCGGCGATCTCGTCGGACACCTTCACGATGTCCTTCCTCAACTCCAGGGCGGCGTAGCTGTGCGCCGGTCCGAGACCGCCGTCGGCCGAGAAGCCCACGCAGCCGCCAAGCGGCACCCCGACCGACGCCAGGAGGGCAGCGGTCCGGGCGCGACGGCCGAGCGACGCTGCGGCTCCCCGGCGGGCGCCGGACCCGCGAGTCTGAGGCAAGGTCATCCGTGAGTTCCCTTTGTGGGTTAGTCCGGGGG
>NZ_LSIX01000696.1:0-222 GCF_001556475.1 Methylobacterium sp. CCH5-D2
GCCGGCCCGCCGGCTGGGCCGCCGACCTGCGCTTCCGTCAGAAGGCGAGCCTGCTGCGGGTCGCCGGTACCAGTGACTTCGCCGAGATCCTTCTGGAGGCCGGCGAGCAGGTCGCACTCTCGGTGGCTTTCCTCGAGACCGGCGCGGCGCTCGCCGAGACCCTGCGCGGGCGCGGCTGGCGGGTCGACGCGATCGACGGCACGCGCACGAGCGAGGCTAACG
>NZ_LSIX01000697.1:0-4104 GCF_001556475.1 Methylobacterium sp. CCH5-D2
CGGGGCCCGCGTGCCGGTCCCCTCCCGCCGCGACCTCGGCCTCGAAGCGGATGCGCGCGCCTGTGAGCGTGCCGACCATCTCGGAGAGGGCGGTGACCGCCCGGCCGACATCGAACACCTCCGGGGTCAGGGTCTGGCGGCGCGCGAAGGCGAGGAGCTGGCCCGTCAGCTTGGCGGCCCGGTCGACCGTGTCCGAGATGGCCGCGACGTAGCGCAGGCGGCGCTCCTCGGGGAGGTTCGGGCGCTTGAGGAGGTCCGTCGAGGACTTGATGACGGTGAGCAGGTTGTTGAAGTCGTGCGCCACGCCGCCCGTGAGCTGGCCCACCGCCTCGAGCTTCTGCGACTGGCGCAGCTGCTCCTCCAGCGCCTTGCGCTCGGTCACGTCGCGGCCGGCGGCGCAGAAGAGGTCGCCCTGCGCGATGGCGTTCCAGGAGATCCAGCGCTCGGCGCCGTCGGCGGCGCGCAGGCGGACGTCGAGGTTGTCGAGAACCTCGCCCCGCACGATGCGCGCGAAGGCCTGCTGCGCCTCGGCCCGGTCGTCCGGATGGACGAAGGTGTCGAAGCGCGCGCCGACGAGCTGCTCCTCGCCCCAGCCGAGCATCTCCCGCCAGGCCGGGTTGACGGCCCGGTAGACGCCGTCGAAGCCGCAGACCACGAGCAGGTCGCGGCTGGCGCGCCAGACGAGGTCGCGCTCCGCCGTGCGGTCGCGCGCCGTCGCCTGCAGGACGGCCTCGGCCTCGCGGCGCTCGCTGATGTCGTTGAACAGGATGGCGACGCGGCGCTGGACGGGATCGCCGATGCGCAGGGCGTGCACGTCGAACCAGCGGCCCATGGCCACGGCCCCGCTCTCGAAGCGGACCGGCCGGCCCGTCAGCGCGACCGCGCCGTAGACGTCGAACCAGCGCCGCTCCAGCGCGGGCACCACCTCGCTCACCCAGCGTCCGATGACGTCGCCGAGCCCGGTCTGCCGCTGGAAGGCGGGGTTCACCTCCAAAAAGCGATAGTCGATCGCGCGCTCGTCGGCGTCGAAACGCATCTCGACGATGCAGAAGCCCGCATCGATCGCGTCGAACAGGGTGCGGTAGCGCGCCTCGCTCTCGGCGAGCTTGCCCTCCTCGGTCCGGAATCGCGTGACGTCGAGCTGGCTGCCGAAGAAGTAGCGCAGCCGCCCCTCGCCGTCGAAGACCGGGCTGACGTAGAGTTCGTTGCGGAAGGGCGTGCCGTCGCGATGGTAGTTGAGGATCTCGACCACGACGTCGCGCCGGGCCGCGATGGCATCGCGCAGCCGTGCGACGTCGGCGGGGTCGGTCCCCGGCCCCTGGAGGAAGCGGCAGTTGCGCCCGACCAGCTCCTCCGCCCCGTATCCGCAGAGGTCTTGGAAGGCGCGGTTCGCGAAGACGATCGGATTGTCCGGACGGTTCGGGTCGGTGACGATCTGCGGCATGCGGGTCTTCTCGGCGGCCGTGAACAGCAGGTCCGCCCCCGCCGGCGAGGTGCGCTGACCCGCCTCCGGCCGGCGGACGCCGTCCGCGAGCTGGGCGCGCAGCCGCGCATTCTCGGCTTCCAGCGCGCGCTCGCGGCCCCGCAGCCGCTCGACCTCATCCCCCATCATGCCAGGTCCGCTCGGCTCGACGGCTCGTCCGGCCGCCCCAGACCACAACGGCCAACAGGACGAGCGGGTTCTTCGTAGAAGCGGGCCGCCCCGTCGATGGCGCGGCCGCCCGCGGGCGGCGCCGTCCGGGCATTCCGGATCGTCGCGGCCGATTCCCGCTTCGGTTGCGGCCTCGGTCCCTGCGCGCGTCGCGCCGGCCAGGGGTGCGGGTTTGGGACGCATCCGCCCCGTCGCGCCCCGCCCTAGCTCGGGAACTGCGCCAAGTGCCGCGAGCGGCGCCTGGACCGGTATCGCCGTACCAGCTCGGCCGCGGCAACGTGACCGTTGAACGATCTACGTGCGCCTGCACGTATACGTTGTGCCGTGATAGGATCGCGGCCGTCATCTCTCCGACCGGGTCAGCCATGCCCCGGCCTTGCCAGGGAAGTCCTGCCAGCGGATGCCGTCGTCACCGGAGAAGCCCAGGACGAACGGTCCGCACACACCCGTGACCGGCAGCGGGCCGTCCGGCGTCGAGGACGTGCACCACGACATCTTCTTCGCGGCCGTCGAGACGACGCGCATGCCGATGATCGTGACCGACCCGCACCAGCCCGACAACCCGATCCTCTTCGTCAACCGCGCCTTCGAGCGCATGACCGGCTACACCCGGCAGGAGCTGATCGGCACGAACTGCCGCTTCCTCCAAGGGCCGGAGACCGATCGCGACACGGTCGACGAGGTGCGCGCGGCCATCGCCGAGCACCGCGAGTTCGCCACCGAGATCCTGAACTACCGCAAGGACGGCTCCTCCTTCTGGAACGCGCTGTTCGTCAGCCCGGTGTTCAACCGCCAGGGCGACCTCGTCTACTTCTTCGGCTCGCAGCTCGACGTCTCGCGCCGCCGCGACGCCGAGGAATCGCTCCATCAGGCCCAGAAGATGGAGAGTCTCGGCCAGCTCACCGGCGGCATCGCGCACGACTTCAACAACCTGCTGCAGGTGATCTCGGGCCACAACGAGGTGATGCTGGCGCTGATCGACCACCCCGACATCGACGTCTCCCGCCTGCGCCGGGCGGGCGAGGCGGTGCGGGACGCCTCCGAGCGCGCCGCCAAGCTCACGCACCAGTTGCTCGCCTTCTCGCGCAAGCAGCGGCTGGAGGGCCGGCTCCTCAACATCAACGGCCTCGTCCAGAACATGAGCGAGATGGCCGAGCGCACGCTGGGCGAGCAGGTCGTGATGCGCATGCTGCCGGCGCCCGACCTCTGGACCACGCGCATCGACCCGACCCAGGCCGAGGTCGCCCTCCTCAACGTGCTGATCAACGCGCGCGACGCGATGCCGAACGGCGGCACGGTGACGGTGAAGACCGAGAACCTGCTGATCGAGGACGAGGACACCGCCCTCTACAAGACGGTGGGCCCGGGCGCCTACGTGGTGGTCTCGGTGACCGACACGGGCATCGGCATGCCCCCCGAGATCCTGGCCCGGGTGATGGAGCCGTTCTTCACCACGAAGGGCGAGGGCAAGGGCACCGGCCTCGGGCTCGCCATGGTCTACGGCTTCGCCAAGCAGTCGGGCGGCTCGGTCAAGGTCTACTCGGAGGTCGGCCACGGCACCACCGTGCGCCTGCTCTTCCCGGCCTCGGACCAGAAGATCGAGGAGGAGCGCAAGGTCTCGCAGCGCGCCGCCGACCGGCACGGCACCGAATCGGTGCTCGTCGTCGACGACCGGCCGGACGTGGCCGCCACCGCGGGCACGATCCTGGAGGATTTCGGCTACAAGGTCACGATCGCGGACGGGCCCCGTGCGGCCCTCGAGGTGCTGGACGGCGAGGCGCGCATCGACCTGCTGTTCACCGACCTGATCATGCCGGGCGGCATGAACGGCGTCATGCTGGCCCGGGCCGCGCGCGAGCGCCAGCCCCGGATCAAGGTGCTGCTGACCACGGGCTACGCCGAGGCCTCGCTGGAGCGCACCGATGCGGGCGGCACCGAGTTCGAGATCATCAACAAGCCCTACAAGCGCATGGAACTCGCCCGGCGCGTGCGGCGCGTCCTCGACGGTCCGACGGGCGTCGGCTAGGGGCCTCGCGCCCCGCTCGGCCAGTCGTGCGGGCCGGTCCGAGCTGGCAAGGGATCGTGCCTCGACGACACGGTTCCGCGAAGCTTATCGATAGTACGTTGATACTATGCTTAGTAATTCTTTATCGTGAATGCTTCTCGCGAAAAGATTAAGATTTTGTCATCTTGAAACGGTGCGCTTCCGTCGGCGTTTCAACGCATCATCCACATGGAGGATAGAGGATGCGTATGAAACTTGCTGGCGCGGCGCTGCTCGCGCTGGGCACCCTGGCCGGCACGGCGGGCGCCGCGGAGGCCGCGCAGGGCTGCGGACCCGGCTTCCATCGCGGCTATTACGGCTGGTGCCGGCCGAACTGGCGGCCCTATGCCGACCGTCCCGTCGTCTACGCGCGGCCCGTCTACGGCTACGGCTGGCGCCGCCCCTGGGG
>NZ_LSIX01000698.1:0-5467 GCF_001556475.1 Methylobacterium sp. CCH5-D2
CGGCGTTGAAACCGGCGTAGAAGCCCGTCCAGGTGAAGACCGGAACCGGCGTGAAGACCGGCGGCGGAGCGCGGCGCGGAAGGTCGGCGGCGGTCGCGGCGGCGGTGAGCGCCGTGAACATCGCCAACGAGGTAGCAAGCTTTTTCATTGTTGTGATCCCCAGCATTTGTGCCCGATCAAGCGGGACCTTATGTGATTTTCCACAGCCAAGATGTAGCGCGGCGGCCACAGGCCGGGGGCCTCGCGGGAGGCGGCGTCCGCCGAACTGTGGCGAACACTTGCTTAAGACAGGGCGGTTCCACGACCCAGCGGCGATGGTTCGGCGGCGGAATACAGTTTTCGGTTGTGTCGCCACGCGGCTGCGCGGGGGGCGAGCGTGGTTCGCGCGCGCGCTCTCCCCCGCACAGGGGAGGGAGAGCGGGGGCGCGTCCCAGGACGGCGACCTGGCTTAGACCGGCGGCGTGCCGTTGGCGGTGAGCACCGCGCCCGCGAGGTAGAGCGAGCCGCAGATCAGGATGCGTGGCGGGTGCTCGAAGGCGATGTCGGAGACGCTGGCGAGCGCCGCCTCGATGCTCGGCGCCACCCGGGCGCTGAGGCCGACGCCCTCGGCGATCTGGGCGACCTCCTCGGCCGGGCGCGCCGCGATCTGGCCGGCGATCGGCACGGCGATCAGCGCCCGCGATAGGCCGACGAAGTGGCGCAGGAAGCCCTCCGCGTCCTTGGTGCCGAGAAGCCCGACCACGAGGACGAGGGGCGCCTCGCTGCGCTCGCCGAGTTCGGCCAGGGCCGCGGCCAGGATGCGGCCGCCGTCGATGTTGTGGCCGCCGTCGAGCCAGAGTTCGGAGCCCGCCGGCACCAGGGCGGCGAGGCGCCCGCGGCTCAGGCGCTGCAGGCGGCCGGGCCACTCGACGTTGCGCAGGCCCGCCTCGAGGGCCGCCGTGCCGATGTCGCCGAAGCCGGCCGCGCGGAGCGCCGCGATGGCGGTGCCGGCATTGGTGAACTGGTGGCGGCCGAGCAGCTTCGGCTTGGGCAGGTCGAACAGGTCGGTCTCGTCCTGGTAGACGAGGCGCCCGCGCTCCTCGTGCACCGAGAAATCCTGGTTGCCGACGAGGATCGGGCCGGCGCCGACGGCCTCCGCGCGCCGGCACAGCACCGCGTCGGCCTCGGCGTAGTCCTGGGCGGCGATCACCGCCGGGCAGCCGCGCTTGAAGATGCCGGCCTTCTCGCCCGCCACGGCCTCGACCGTGTCGCCGAGATACTCCGCGTGGTCGCGCCCGATCGGCGTCACCACGGCGGCGGCGGGCTGGTCGATCACGTTGGTGGCGTCGACCCGTCCGCCGAGGCCGACCTCGAGCAGGAGCACGTCGGCGGGCGCCTCGGAGTAGAGCAGGAGGGCGGCGGCCGTGGTGATCTCGAAGACCGTGATCGGGTCGCCGGCATTGGCCGCCTCGCAGCGCGCGAAGGCGTCGGCGAGCCGGTCCTCGGGCACGAAGGTGCCGCCGCCGATGCCGCCGAGGCGGATGCGCTCGTGGAAGCGCACCAGATGGGGCGAGGTGTAGACGTGGGCGGCCAGGCCCCCGGCCTCCAGGATCGCCCGCATGAAGGCGATGGTCGAGCCCTTGCCGTTGGTGCCGGCCACGTGGATCACCGGGGGCAGGCGCCGCTCCGGATGGTTCAGCGCCGCCAGCAGCCGCTGGATGCGCCCGAGCGACAGGTCGATCGTGCGGGGGTGGAGGGCGAGGAAGCGCCCCATCAGCGCGTCGGAGGAATCCATCGTCCGGCCCTCGGGGTCAGGCGGCCTCGGGCGCCGGGGCCGGCTCCGGCAGGGCCGCCGCCGGCCGCACGTCCATCAGCAGGCCGCAGATCCGGGCGATCGTCTCCTTGAGCTGGTGGCGGTGCACCACCTGATCGACCATGCCGTGGTCGCGCAGGTACTCGGCCCGCTGGAAGCCGTCGGGGAGCTTCTCGCGGATGGTCTGCTCGATGACGCGGGGTCCCGCGAAGCAGATCAGCGCGCCGGGCTCGGCGAGGTGCACGTCGCCCAGCATCGCGTAGGAGGCGGTGACGCCGCCCGTCGTCGGGTTCGTCAGCACCACGATGTAGGGCAGGCGCGCGGCGTTGAGGCGGCGCACCGCCACCGTCGTGCGGGGCATCTGCATCAGCGAGAGGATGCCCTCCTGCATGCGCGCGCCGCCGGACGCCGCGAACAGCACGTAGGGGGTGCGCTTCTCCAAGGCCGTCTCGGCGCCGCGCACGAAGGCCTCGCCCGCCGCCATGCCGAGCGAGCCCGCCATGAAGCCGAACTCCTGGGCGGCCAGCGTCATCGGCAGGCCGCCGACGCGGCCGAAGCCGATCTTGAAGGCGTCCTGCAGGCCGGTCTTGGCGCGGGCGTCCTTCAGGCGATCGACGTAGCGCTTCTCGTCGCGGAACTTCAGCGGGTCGGTGGCCACCTCGGGGAGCGCCACGTCGATCCAGGTGCCCTCGTCGAACATCAGCTTCAGGCGGGCGGAGGCGCCCATCTTCAGGTGGTGCTCGGAGCCCGGGATCACCCAGTGGTTGGCCTCCACCTCCTTGTGGAAGACCATCTGGCCGGTGTCCGGGCACTTCACCCAGAGGTTCTCCGGGGTCTCGCGCTTGAACAGGGTCTTGATCTTGGGGCGCACGACCTCCGAGATCCAGTTCATCGGCTCTACCATCATGCCGGCCCGTGCTGTCTGTGTCCGGAGGGCGATATCGTTGTGCCGCGCGGCCCGCGCCAGGGTCAGCGGCGGCGCTCGGCCGGGCGCTCGGCGGTTCGCACGCCCGCGGCGAGCTCCCGCACCAGCCCGGCCACCGCCTCGACGGTGCCCCCTTGCGCGCGGCCCTCCCCGTCGAGGGAGCGGTGCAGGGCATCGACGAGCGCCGAGCCCACCACCACGCCATCCGCGCCCTTCGCGATGGCGGCGGCGTGCGCGCCGGTCTTCACGCCGAAGCCCACCACCACCGGCAGGTCGGTGTGGCGGCCGATCCGGGAGACGGCCTCGGCGACCCGCCCGAAATCGGGCGTCGCCGTGCCGGTGATGCCGGTGATCGACACGTAGTAGACGAAGCCCGCCGTGTTCGCGAGGACGGCCGGCAGGCGCGCGTCGTCGGTGGTGGGCGTCGCGAGCCGGATGAAGGCCAGCCCCTTGGCGAGCGCCGGCAGGCAGAGCTCCTCGTCCTCCTCCGGCGGCAGGTCGACCACGATCAGCCCGTCGATCCCGGCCGCCACCGCGTCGTCGAGGAAGCGGTCGACGCCATAGGTGTGGATCGGGTTGTAGTAGCCCATCAGGATCACGGGCGTGTCGGCGTTGCCCGCGCGAAAGCGCGTGACGAGCTCCAGCGTCCGGGCCACGCCCTGGCCGCCCTTCAGCGCGCGCAGGCCCGCCGCCTGGATCGCCGGGCCGTCCGCCATTGGGTCGGTGAAGGGCAGGCCGAACTCGACGATGTCGGCGCCGGCTCGCGGCAGCGCTTCCAGCACCTTCAGGGAGGTCTCGGGGTCGGGGTCGCCCGCCATCACGTAGGTGACGAGGGCGGCCCGGCCTTCCGCGCGGCAGCGGGCGAAGGTGGCGTCGATGCGGCTCGGCATGGTCGGTGGCTGTCGGTTCGGGCCTCGGGGATCCTCCGGGAAGGAGGGCCCCGCGGGCGGGGTCGAGCCGCCGCGCCTACACCATCGGGGCCGGCCCGTGAAGCGCGGGCCGGTCTCGCGGATCGCCGCAAGCTCCGGTTAAGCGCCTTCGCTGACGGAGCCTTCAGGGATCGCGCGGCACGCTCGCCGCCGCGCGGGCTTCCGTGCGGCCGGCCCGGATAGCCCGCATGCAAGACCTCCTCCTCGCCGGCCTCCTGCTCCTCCTCGGGCTGGGGGCCGGCCTGCTCGGCGGGCAGGCGCTGAGCCGCCGGCCCCGGCCCGAGGCGCCCTCCGCCGAGGCGCTGCACGCGCGCATCCGGCGCATCGCCGAGAGCGAGGAGCGCTACCGGGCGCTCGTCGCCGCGACCACGGACGTCATCGTGCAGCGCGACGCGCTGGGCCGCATCACCTTCGCGAGCGAGGGCTACGCGCGGCTCCTCGGCCGCGATCCGCTCGCCCTGGTCGGCTCGACCGCGGAGCCCGAGGTGATCGAGCAGGGGTCGTCCGGTACGGACGCCGACGGGGTGCGCCGCTCCGAGCGGCGGATCCGGGACGCGGACGGACGGGCGCGCTGGTTCGCCCTCGTGGAGATGCCGGTCGGCGGCCCGGCGGGGGAGGCCCCGCAGGTGCTCTGCGCGGGCACCGACATCACCGGCCGGGTCGAGGCGGTGCGCTCCCTCGACGGGGCGCTCGCCCGCGCGGAAGCCGCCAACGTCGCCAAATCCCGCTTCCTCGCCACCGTCAGCCACGAGTTCCGCACGCCGCTCAACGGCATCCTGGGCATGACCGACCTCGTGCTCGACACCGGGCTCGACGCCGAGCAGCGGACCTATGTCGAGGCGGTGCGCACCAGCGGCAAGGCGCTGCTCGGGCTCATCGACGGCATCCTCGACTTCTCCCGCATCGAGGCGGGCCGGCTCGACCTCGCCGACGAGCCCTTCGGGCTCGCGTCGCTCGCCGAGGGCGTGGTGGAGCTGCTGGCGCCGCGCGCCCAGGACAAGGGCATCGAGATCGCCCTCGACGTCGCCGGGGACGTGCCCGCCCAGGTCCGGGGCGACGCGGACCGGGTGCGCCAGATCCTCATCAACCTCGCGGGCAACGCCGTGAAGTTCACGGAGGCGGGCGGCGTCGGCCTCTCGGTGAGCCGGACCCCGGAGGGGATCTGCCTCGCGGTCTCCGATACCGGGCCGGGCATCCCGGAGGACCGGCTGCCGCGGCTCTTCGAGGAGTTCGAGCAGGGCGACGACAGCGCAAGCCGCCCGCACGAGGGCACGGGCCTCGGGCTCGCCATCACCCGCCGCCTCGCGGCGCGGATGGGCGGCCGGGTGGAGGCCGTCTCCGATCCGGGCACGGGCTCGACCTTCCGGGCCCTGCTGCCGCTCGCCGCCGTCCCGGGGGAAGCGGCTCCCGGTGCGGCCCCCGGTGCGGAGCCCGGGGCGGCGCTGGCCGGCCGCCGGGTGCTGATCGTGGCCGACTCGCCCTTCCAGGCGCCCTCTCTCGCCCGCATGCTGGAGCGGGCGGGGGCGCCCGCCGTGCAGGCCGGGAGCCTGGAGGCCGGGCTCGCGGCGCTCGCCCGCGCGGAGGGCGCCTTCGACGCGCTCATCGCCGACCGGGCCCTCGGCGACGCGGCCGTGCGCCGCCTGGCCGACGCGGCGCGGCTCGCCGGCGTGCGCTGCTGCCTGATCCTGCTCTCGCCCTTCGACCGGCGCGCCTTCGGGGCGCCGGCGGCCGCGGGCTTCGACAGCTACCTGATCAAGCCCGTGCGCGCCCGCTCGCTCCTCGACCGCCTGCTCGCCCCGAGCCCGGCCGAGGCGCCACCCG
>NZ_LSIX01000699.1:0-16171 GCF_001556475.1 Methylobacterium sp. CCH5-D2
GTCATCGGGGAGCGTCCAGGCTGGTGTCGGGGAGCGTCGAGTCACGGGAGCCGGCGGGCGGGCGGCCGGCGGCGATCCTCATTGCAGGGCCGACCGCCTCGGGCAAGTCGGCGCTCGCCGCCGCCCTGGCGCTCCGGCACTGCGGCGTCGTGGTCAACACGGACTCGATGCAGGTCTACGCCGACCTGCGCGTGCTCACCGCGCGGCCGGACGCGGCCGAGGCGGCGCGGGTGCCCCACCGCCTCTATGGCCACGTCGATGGGGCGGTGAACCACTCGGCCGGCCGGTTCGCCCGGGACGTCGCCGCGCTCCTCGCCGACCTCGGCGGGCGGCTGCCGGTCTTCTGCGGCGGCACCGGCCTGTACTTCCGCGCGCTCGAGGAGGGGTTCTCGGAGATGCCGCCCGTGCCCGACGCCGTGCGGGCCGAGGTGCGCGCCCGCGCGGCGGAGCGCGCGACCGAGGCGCTCCACGCCGACCTCGCCGCGCAGGATCCGGAGGGCGCGGCCGGCCTGCGCCCGAGCGACCGCGCCCGGATCCTGCGGGCGCTCGAGGTGCTGGCCGCGACCGGCCGGCCCATCGCCGCCTTCCGGGGCGAGCGCCTGCCCGGCCCGCTCGCCGGCCTGCCGCTGAGACGGATCTTCCTGGCACCCGACCGCGACGTCCTGCGGGCGCGCATCGACGCGCGCTTCCGCGCGATGATCGCGGGCGGCGCGCTGGACGAGGTGGCGGCGCTGCGGGCGCGCCGGCTCGATCCGCTGCTGCCGATCATGCGCGCCCACGGCGTGCCGGCCCTGATCGCCCATCTCGACGGCACGATGCGCCTGGAGGACGCGATTGCGCGGGGGCAGGCCGACACCCGCGCCTACGCCAAGCGCCAGTTCACGTGGTTCCGCCACCAGATGGGGACGGACTGGACGTGGCTCGATCCGGAGGCGGCGGGGCGGTTGGCCGATTGAGGCTCCGCCCCTTTCCCGGACGCCTGGAGCGTCGGCGGACGGTGATCCGGGATCCAGAGGATGGAGCGCCGCGCAGCGGCCCGACCTTCATGCGCCGATGCGGAACGCGGCCGCTCCGCGTCCTCTTGTGCTGGGTCCCGGATCGGGTTCTGCTTCACCCCACCTGTCCGGGAAAGGTCAGCGGCGGACGCAAGCCCCCGCCGGCCGTCGGACCTCAGCGCTCCAGGCGCGCGACCAGGCTCGACGTGTCCCAGCGGCCGCCGCCCATGCTCTGCACCTCGGCGTAGAACTGGTCCACGAGGGCACTGATGGGCAGCTTGGCGCCGTTGCGGCGGGCCTCGTCGAGCAGGATGCCGAGATCCTTGCGCATCCAGTCGACCGCGAAGCCGAAATCGAACGTGCCGGCATTCATGGTCTTGCCGCGGTTCTCCATCTGCCAGGAGCCGGCCGCGCCCTTGGAGATCACCTCCAGCACCGCCTCGACGTCGAGGCCGGCGCGCTTGGCGAAGTGTACGCCCTCCGACAGGCCCTGGACGAGGCCGGCGATGCAGATCTGGTTGACCATCTTGGTGAGCTGGCCGGCGCCCGCCGGGCCCATCAGGCGGCAGGCGCGGGCGAAGCTCATGATGGCCGGCTCGACCCGCGCGTAGGTCTCCGGATCGCCGCCGCACATCACGGTGAGCACGCCGTTCTCGGCGCCGGCCTGGCCGCCGGAGACCGGCGCGTCCACGAAGCCGATGCCGGCCTCGGCGGCGGCAGCCGCGAGTTCGCGCGCCACCTCGGCCGAGGCGGTGGTGTGGTCCACGAAGGTGGCGCCCCGCTCCATCCCGGCGAGCGCCCCGTCCGCGCCCAGCACGACGCTGCGGAGGTCGTCGTCGTTGCCGACGCAAGCGAAGACGATCTCGGCGCCGCGCACCGCCTCGCGCGGCGTCGCGGCGTGCGCGCCCCCGTTCGCCGCGACCCAGGCCTCGGCCTTGGCGGCCGTGCGGTTGTAGACCGTGACGTCGTGGCCCTTGGCCGCCAGGTGTCGGGCCATCGGGCTTCCCATCACGCCGAGGCCCAGAAAGGCTACCTTCGCCATCGTCTCGTCTCCCACCAACCGCAACCGGTGGGGTGGTCTAGATTTGCCCGTGCAACCGGTCAAACCCGCGCGGCGCGCGGGCTGCGGCGCTTGAGCGAGCGCGGCGATTGTTCCGGGAAATTAACCAATCCCTGTTCTCCACCCGAAAATTTTGCGCCAGAAGGGGCCCGGATTGCCGGCCGCGGAAGAGCCGGTTCTTGGAGTGGGACGCCCATGGGCGCGATCAGCAAGCACGGGCCCTGGGCCCTGGTGGGGGCGCTCGGCGCCGCCGCACTCTCTATCGTCGCGATCGAGCGCGGCGAGGCCGTCAACGCCCTCTGGCTCGTGGTGGCGGCGGTCTGCACCTATCTCATCGCCTACCGCTACTACTCGCTCTTCATCGCCGAGAAGGTGATGCGCCTCGATCCGGCCCGCGAGACCCCGGCGGTGCGCCACAACGACGGCCTCGACTACGTCCCCACCAACAAGACCGTGCTGTTCGGCCACCACTTCGCGGCGATCGCGGGCGCGGGCCCGCTGGTCGGCCCGGTGCTCGCCGCGCAGATGGGCTACCTGCCCGGCATGCTCTGGATCCTGGCGGGCGTGGTGCTGGCCGGCGCCGTGCAGGACTTCATGGTCCTGTTCGTCTCGATGCGCCGCGACGGGCGCTCGCTCGGCGAGCTGATCCGCTCGGAACTCGGCACGATTCCCGGCATCATCGCGCTGGTGGGCACCTTCCTGATCATGGTGATCCTGCTCGCCGTCCTGGCGCTCATCGTCGTGAAGGCGCTGGCCGAGAGCCCCTGGGGCACCTTCACGGTGATGATGACCATCCCGATCGCGATGCTGATGGGCGTCTACACGCGCTACATCCGCCCGGGTAAGATCGGCGAGGTCTCGATCATCGGCTTCGTGCTGCTGATGGCCGCGATCCTCTACGGCCAGAACGTCGCGGCGAGCCCGGTCTGGGGCCCCGCCTTCACCTTCACGGGCACCCAGCTCTGCTGGCTGCTGATCGGCTACGGCTTCGTCGCCTCGATCCTGCCGGTCTGGCTGCTGCTCGCGCCCCGCGACTACCTCTCGACCTTCCTCAAGATCGGTACCATCGTGGGCCTTGCGCTCGGCATCGCCGTCGTCGCGCCGCACATGCAGATGCCGGCGATGACCAAGTTCGTGGACGGCACCGGCCCGGTCTGGTCGGGCCAGCTCTTCCCGTTCCTGTTCATCACCATCGCGTGCGGCGCCGTCTCGGGCTTCCACGCGCTGATCTCGTCGGGCACCACCCCGAAGCTGATCGCCAACGAGAGCGACGCCCGCTTCGTCGGCTACGGCGGCATGCTGATGGAATCCTTCGTGGCCATCATGGCGCTGATCTCGGCCTGCGTGATCGACCCGGGCGTCTACTTCACCATGAACACCCCGGCGGCGATCCTCGGCACCACGCCGGAGAGCGCGGCGGCCGCGGTGACCAAGCTCGGCTTCCCCGTCAGCCCGGAGACCATCACCCAGACCGCGCAGGATGTCGGCGAGCACACCATCATCTCGCGCGCGGGCGGCGCCCCGACGCTGGCGGTCGGCATGGCGCACATCATCTCCTCGGCGGTGGGCGGCAAGGCCATGATGGCCTTCTGGTACCACTTCGCCATCCTGTTCGAGGCGCTCTTCATCCTTACGGCGGTCGATGCGGGCACGCGCGCCTGCCGCTTCATGGTGCAGGACCTGATCGGGCTGGCGGTGCCGGCCTTCAAGGAGACCACCTCGTGGGTTCCCAGCATCGTGGCGACCGCCATCGCGGTGGGGGCCTGGGGTTACTTCCTCTACCAGGGCGTGACCGATCCGCTGGGGGGCATCAACACCCTGTGGCCGCTCTTCGGCATCTCGAACCAGATGCTGGCCGCGGTCGCGCTGACGCTCTGCACGGTGGTGATCTTCAAGATGAAGCGCGAGCGCTACGCCTTCGTTACCATCGTCCCGACGCTGTGGCTCTGCATCTGCACCCTCACGGCGGGCTGGCAGAAGATCTTCTCGGCCGACCCGCGCATCGGCTTCCTCGCCCACGCCGACCGCTACGCGGCGGCCGCCGCCGAGGGCAAGGTGCTGCCGCCGGCCAAGAACGCCGACCAGATGGCGCAGATCATCTTCAACGACCGGATCGACGCGGCGCTCGCCGTCGTGTTCATCGGCCTCGTGCTGGCGATCGGCGCCTTCGGCGTCCTCTCCTGCATCCGGGCGCTGCGCGCCGTCGGCTGGACGGCGCGCGAGAGCGACGCGCCCGCCGGCGGCCGTCCCGTCCCGGCGGAGTAGGCCGATGGGCGCGTCGCAGAACCTGATGGAGCGCTGGAAGACGCTGCAGAAATGCGTCTGCGACGGCGCCCGGCTGATGGTGGGGCAGGGGGATTACGCGGCCTATGCCGAGCACATCCGCCGCACCCACCCGGACCAGCGGCCGATGAGCGAGGTGGAGTTCTTCCGCAACCGGGAGAACGCCCGCTTCGGCGTCGGCAACACCAGCGGCTTCCGCTGCTGCTGAGGCCGCCACGGAAAGAATCCCGGCGCCCGCGCGTTCCCACGCGCGGGCTGCTCTGTGTCCGCCGGAGGACGGGGACACGATGGTGGCGGAGCGAACCGACGATGCGCCGGAGCCGCGGGCGGTGAACACGGCCGAGCCCTGGGAGCGGGCCTACTGGGCGCGCCGCTTCATGGTGCCGGTGGAGCAGGTGGTGGCGGCGGTCGCCGCGGTCGGCGACGATCCGGCCCAGGTGGCGGCCCATCTCGGGCGCGACTGGCCGGGGCACGAGACCATCACCTGAGGCGCCTCCCGGCCGCGGGTCTTGACTCGGCCGGGACAATCGCCGTCCTTCCTGCGCGGGAGAACCGCATGAGCATCCTTCAGGACGCAATCCTTCGCTTCGGCCGCACGATCATGTCCTACGCGGGCGACGCCGTGTTCCTCGAGGCGGCAGTGTCGGCCGCGGCCAACGTGATCGTGGCCGACGGCGACATCGCCGAGGAGGAGGTCGAGTCGGCCATCGCCGGCATGCGGGCCAACCCGATCCTCGAGAAGTCCTACGACACCCTGCGCATCGAGCAGGAGCTCTACGAGGGCATCGCGCGGGCCAAGACCCGGGCCGGCCGGGTGGAGAACCTGCGCCTCGTCGGGGCGGTGGCCGACCGCGCACTCGAGCAGCGCCAGGACATCTTCCTGATCGCCGCGGACGTGGCCGACGCCGGCGGCGTGAAGGAGGCCGAGCACCGCGCGCTCAGTGAGATCGCCCAGAGCCTCGACGTGGACAAGGACGCGCTGCTGGGCTGAGGGCCGGCCGTGCGGCACGACGACCCGCCGATACGCCCCCGGACGGGGCGGACATCCTGCGGAAACAATCGTATCGCTGGTTGAATTGCCGGGCCCGGACGTCGCCCGGCGACCGGTAGCGACATGGGTCTCGTTCAGTACGCGCTGAAGTTCCGCATCACCGTCTACGTGCTCGCCGTGCTGATGATGCTCGGCGGCGCGGCGGCCGTCGTGACGACGCCCAAGGACGTGCTGCCCGTCGTCGACATCCCGGTCGTCGTGGTGGTCTGGACCTATACGGGCCTCTCGACGCCTGAGATGGAGCGGCGCGTCACCACCTACGCGGAGTTCTCGCTCTCCAACAACGTCAACAACATCAAGCGGATGGAATCGACCACCCTGCAGGGCACGGCGATCCAGAAGATCTACTTCGACGACGCGGTCAGCATCGATCTCGCGATCTCCCAGACCGTCTCGGCGATGAACTCGATCCGCGCCGCGATGCCGCCCGGCATCCAGCCGCCGATCGTGCTGCGCTTCTCCGCCTCCTCGGTGCCGGTGATCCAGCTCGCGCTCACCTCCACCAAGGAGAGCCTGACCAAGGTCAACGACTACGCCCAGTACCGCATCCGCCAGCGCCTGACGCAGGTGCCGGGCTCGACGCTGCCCTCGCCCTTCGGCGGCACCCCGCGCCAGATCATGGTCGATCTCGACCTGCACGCGCTCCAGGCGCTGGGGCTCACCGCCCTCGACGTCACCAACGCGATCTCCGCCCAGAACCTGACGATCCCCTCGGGGCTCGCCAAGATCGGCGAGCAGCAATACCCGATCCAGCTCAACGCCACGCCCGACGCCATCGAGGCGCTCAACGCCCTGCCGATCAAGACGGTGGCGGGCCAGCCGGTGCTGGTGCGCGACGTCGCCCAGGTCCGCGACGGCGGTCCGCCCCAGGTCAACGTGGTGCGGGCGGACGGCATCCAGTCGGTGCTGATGCGGGTGTTCAAGAACGGCACCGCCTCGACCCTCGACGTCGTCAACAACGTGAAGAAGGCGCTGCCCGAGATCCGCGCCGCGGCGCCGGACGGCCTGCAGATCAAGCCGCTCTTCGACCAGTCGGTCTTCGTCACCGCGGCGATCGAGGGCGTGCTGCACGAGGCGATGATCGCGGCCGGGCTCACCGGGCTGACCATCCTGCTCTTCCTCGGCTCCTGGCGCTCGACGCTGGTGGTGCTGATCTCGATCCCACTCTCGATCCTCACCTCGCTCGCGGTGCTGGCAGCCCTCGGCCAGACCATCAACGTGATGACGCTGGGCGGTCTCGCGCTCGCCATCGGCATCCTGGTGGACGACGCGACGGTCGCGGTCGAGAACACCTACCGGCTGTTCGAGGAGGGCGAGCCCTTCCGGAAATCTGTCGTCGAGGGCGCGGCCAGCATCGCCAAGCCGACGCTCATCTCGACGCTCTCGATCTGCGCGGCCTTCACCTCGGTCTTCGCGCTCGCCGACACGCCCCGCTACCTGTTCACCCCCCAAGCGCTCGCGGTCGTCTTCGCGATGCTGACCTCCTACCTCCTCTCGCGCACCCTGGTGCCGGTGCTGATCGACGTGCTGGTGGCGCGCGAGTACGCGCAGCACCACGGCGAAGGGGCCGAGCCGCCGCGCACCCGGATCGGGCGCGCACTCGGCCTCGTCGGCGGCCCGGTCGTCCGGGCGGCGGGTGCCTTCCGGCACGGCTTCGAGGCGCGGTTCAGTCGCTTCCACTGCGGCTATCTCGGGCTGCTGCACGCGGTGCTGGCCCGGCGCGCGGCCACGCTCGCCTCTGTCGGACTGATCTTCGCGGGCACGGGCGCGCTCTTCACCTTCGTCGGGCGGGACTACTTCCCGCAGGTGGCGTCGAGCCAGATCACCCTGCACCTGCGCACCCGCCCCGGCATGCGCATCGAGACCGCCGTGCAGACCTTCGCGGCGGTGCAGGCGGTCGTGCGGGAGGTCATTCCGGAGGGTGAGATCGAGCAGATCCTCGACAATATCGGCCTGCCCTCGAACAACTACAACTTCGCCTTCTCGGACGGCTCCTTCGTGGCCTACAACGACGGCCAGATGCTGATCAGCCTGAAGGAGGGCCACGGCTCGACGGCGCTCTACACCAAGCGCCTGCGCGAGGTGCTGCGCGAGCGCTTCCCCGACCTCGTGGTCTACACCCAGCCCTCCGACATCATCACGCAGATCCTCAATTTCGGCACGCTGGCGCAGATCGACATCCAGGTGTCCGGCCGCAATACGGAGAAGGACCTCGCGGTCGCCCAGAACATCGTGCGCCGCCTCAAGGAGGTGCCGGGCGCCGTCGACGTGCACCTGCACCAGATCGTCGGCACGCCGCAATTCTTCGTGGATGTCGACCGGCGCCTCGCCTCGGAACTCGGCCTGACGCAGCAGCAGATCGCGCAGGGGCTCAACGTCTCGCTGGCCGGCTCCTTCCAGGTCACGCCGAACTTCTGGTCGGACCCGAAGACCGGCATCCCCTACCAGCTCTGGGTGCAGACGCCGGAATACCGCAACGACTCGCTCACCGCCTTGCGCAACACGCCCCTGATGGTGCGCGCGGAGGGCGACCAGCCGGGCGTGCTCACGCTCCTCTCCAGCGTCGCCGATTTCCGCCGCCAGGGCATCCAGACGGTGATCAACCACGTCAACACCGCGCCGACCTTCAACGTCTACGCCTCGGTGCAGGATTCCGACCTCGGCTCGGTGGCGGCCGAGATCCGCAGGATCGTGGACGACGAGCAGAAGAACCTGCCGGCCCCCGACAAGATCACGGTCCGCGGCCAGATCGAGAACATGGACCAGGCCTTCTTCCGGCTCGGCATCGGCCTCTCGATCGCGCTGGTGGCCGTCTACCTCCTGATGGCGGTGAACTACCAGAGCTGGGGCGACCCGTTCGTGGTGCTGCTGGCGCTGCCGCTCGCTTTCTGCGGCATCGTCTTCAGCCTGTTCGTCACGGGCACCAGCTTCTCGATCCCCTCGCTGTTCGGCGCGATCATGTCGGTGGGCATTGCCTCCGCGAACTCGATCCTGCTCGTCACCTTCGCCCGCGAGCACCGGGAGGCGACGGGATGCTCGGCGCTGGAGGCGGCCCTGCTCGCGGGCGAGACGCGCCTGCGCCCGGTCCTGATGACGGCGGGCGCGATGTTCCTGGGCCTGATCCCGATGGCCCTCGGCACCGGCGAGGGCGGCGAGCAGAACGCGGCGCTCGCCCGCGCGGTGATGGGCGGCATCGCCTTCGGCACGCCGGCCACGCTGCTCTTCGTGCCCTTCCTCTACACGCTGCTGCGCGGCGCGCCCGTGCGGGCGCCGAGCGACTACCTCGAGGGGGCCGAGCCGGCGTGAGCCTCGACGCGGGGTGCCGCACACGGATGCGTCGGCCTCCCGTCCCGGATCCGCCCCCCGCCGAGGCTCGGGGCGCCCGGGGACAGGCGGGCTGCGGACCCGCTCAATCCTCGCAGCCGGTGCAGATGCTGTCCTCGATGCGCTCGATCGCGCGCTCCTCGCGACGCTGCGCGTCGGCCGAGGGCCGGTCGCGGGGCCCGAGCGCCGCGCCCGGCGGCTTCGTCACGCCCTCCCGGTCCGTGTAGGGCGCGGTGATCGTGGTGGTCGGTCTACCGCCGGTCCCGGTGAGGTCGGGGGCCTGGGCGTGAGCCGCGGCGGGCAGGTTGGCGAGAAGCAGGACGAGCGGAAGCGTCGGGCGGGCGAGCGGCATGGCGGACCTCCGTCGAACACGGCAGAAGTCTACCATGCGAGGGAGTACAGTAAATCCCGGTCTCAGCGCGGGCGGCGCAGGCCCGGTTTGCGGCGTTCGACTGTACGACGGAATACGCCGACCATCTCGAGATGGCTCGAATACCGGAACTGATCGACGGGCGTGACCGAATCGAGGCTGTAGCCGCCGGCCACCAGGGTGGCGGCGTCGCGCGCGAAGGTGCCGGCATCGCAGGCGACGCCGACGACCAGCGGCACGCGCGATTCGGCGAGCTGGTTCATCTGGGCCTCCGCGCCGGCCCGAGGCGGGTCGAGCACCACCGCGTCGTAGGCGTTGAGGTCGTGGGCGAGCAGCGGGCGGCGGAACAGGTCCCGGCGCTCGTGGGTGAGCCGGCGCAGGCCGCCCTGGGCCCGGACCGCCCGGTCGAGGCCGGCGAGCGGCCCGGCCTCGCCCTCGACCGCGTGGACCTCCGTGGTCCGCGCCATCGCGAGGCTGAACGGTCCGCAGCCCGCGAATAGGTCGGCGGCGCGTCGCGCCTTCTTCGGCAGGGCCTCGAGCACGAGGGCAGTCAGCGCCGCCTCGCCGGCCGCCGTCGCCTGCAGGAAGCCGCCCGGCGGCGGGTAGAGCCGGCCGGGGCCGGAGGCCACGCTCGGGGGCGTCCGCTCCACCACCACGTCCCCGTGCAGCGAGAGCCGGGCGAGGCGCAGCGTCTCGGCCAGGCGCACCAGGGCCGCGCGTACGCCGGCCGGGACCGGGCCGTGCCCGCGGATATCGACGTCGAGGCCCGGCTCCGTCGCCGTCACGGCGACGTCGAGGGGCTTGCGGCCGTGGCCCAGCGGCGCGCTCAGCGCCCGCGCGATCGCCGGGGCCGTGTGGAGCGCCGGCACCGTGATCGGGCAATGGTCGATCGCCACGAGGTCGTGGCTGCGCGCGGCCATCAGCCCGGCCTCGGCCCGGCCGTCCCGCTCGCGCACGTGCAGCGTGATGCGGCGCCGCCCCTCGCCGTGCGCGTCGATCAGCGCGCCGGGCTCGACCGCGAGGCCGGCCTGCGACAGGGCCTGGGCGAGGAGGCCCCGCTTCCAGGCGGCATAGGGCTCGGGCGCCAGATGCTGCACGGCGCAGCCGCCGCAGCGCCCGAAATAGGGGCAGAACGGCTCGACCCGATCGATGGATGCGGTCTCGACCGCCTCCAGCACGCCGCGCCCACCCTCGCGCCGGACGGCGACGCGCTCGCCCGGCAGCGCGCCCGCGACGGGGGTTCCGTCCTCGGCGATGCCGTCGCCGCGCGCACCCAGGCGGCCGATGGTGACGCTCTCGCTCATGTGGGATCCTCGAGGGTCGCGCGGCGGGCGCCGACCAGGAATTCGGTATTGCCGTCGCCGCCCTGGATCGGGGAGGGCAGGAGGCCGAGGACCGCGAAGCCGAGTTCGGCCAGGGCCGCCCGCACCTCTTCGCAGACCGCGGCGTGGACGGCGGGGTCGCGCACGATCCCGCCGCGCCCGACCCGCGCCCGCCCGGCCTCGAATTGCGGCTTGATCAGCGCGACGAGGTCCGTTCGCGGCGCGAGGAGGAAGGCCACTGCCGGAAGTACGAGGCGCAGCGCGATGAAGCTGACGTCGATCCCGCACAGATCCGGTACGGGATCGAGCGGGCCCGCGAGCGCGCGGATGTCGGTGCCCTCGCGGCAGGCGACGCGCGGGTCGGCCCGCAGCGAGGCGTGGAGCTGGTCGCGCCCGACATCGACCGCGTGGACGCGCGCCGCGCCGCGCCGCAGCAGCAGGTCGGTGAAGCCCCCCGTCGAGGCGCCGACGTCGAGCGCCGCGCGGCCCGCCGGATCGAGCCCGAAGGCGTCGAGCGCCGCCTCCAGCTTGAGGCCGCCGCGGGAGACGTAGGGGTGGGGCGCCTCGGCCTCGACCCGGGCCCCGGGGGGAATCGCCGCGGAGGCGCGGGCGAGCACGCGGCCGTTCACGCGCACGAGGCCTGCGGAGATCGCGGCCTGCGCCCGCGCCCGGCTCTCGAAATGCCCGTGCTCGACCAGGAAGCGGTCAGCCCTGAGGCGCTCGCCCGTCATCGTCCTCTCGTCGCCCGCGTGTTCGTCCCGCCCTGTCGGGGCGGGCAAGTCGGCCTAACTAGCCCGACACCGAGAGGAGAGCCATCGCATGACACGCATCCTGCCCCTGCTCGCGCTCGCCGCGGGCCTCGCGCCCGCCGCGGCGCTCGCCCAGGAGCCGGCCAAGCCCGGCGAGCAGACCAAGCCCGCCGAGCAGAGCAAGCCCGCCGAGCCCCAGGCCTACGAGACGCAGATCAGGAACAACAAGGGCGACACCATCGGCACCCTGAAGCTGCGCGACGGGGCCAACACCCTCGTCGCGCGGGTGACGATCCAGCCCGGCGGCCTGCCCCCCGGCTGGCACGGCATGCACTTCCACGCGGTCGGCGACTGCTCGGACACCGAGAAGTTCGAGAAGTCGAAGGCCCACGTGAACCACGACCAGAGCAAGCACGGCCTGCTCAACCCGGACGGGCCCGACGAGGGCGACCTGCCGAACCTCTTCGCGGGGCAGGACGGCTCGGCCAACGCCGAGGTGTCGAGCGAGACGCCGCTGACCGGCGAGGGCGGCCTGAAGGACGGCGACGGCTCGGCGCTGATCATCCACGCCAACGAGGACGACCACGCGAGCCAGCCCATCGGCGGCGCGGGCGCCCGGATCGGCTGCGCGGTGATCAAGTAGCAGGGCCTGACGCTTCAAGGCCCCGAACGCGAGCGGCCCCGGGGGAAGCCCCGGGGCCGCTCGTCCGTTCGGAGCCTGCCGCTCAGGCGTGGGCCAGCGCGCGCTTCTTGCCGAGCGCCTCCTCGACCGTGCCGGCGCCGTCGAGATAGCCGTGCACCTTCGGGTTCGGCATGATCAGCGAGGCCACGAAGGCGATCGCCAGCAGCACGGTGACGTACCAGAAGAAGGTCGATTCCATGCCGTTGTCCTTGAACCAGAGGGCGACGTACTCGGCCGTGCCGCCGAAGGTGGCGTTGGCGAGCGCGTAGGAGAGCCCGACGCCCAGCGCCCGCACCTTGGTGGGGAACAGCTCGGCCTTCACGATGCCCGAGATGCCCGTGTAGAAGCTCACCGCGAGCAGGCCGAGCGTGATCAGGCCGAAGGCGACGTAGGGGTTCTGGTTCGCGCCGATCGCCGTCATCAGCGGGACCACCATCACGGTGCCGAGGCCGCTATAGGCGATCATGTTGGCCTTGCGGCCGATCCGGTCCGAGAGCCAGCCGAAGAACGGCTGCACCGCCATGTAGACCAGGAGTACCGCCGTCATCGTGCGCGAGGCGACCGCCTTGTCCATGTGCGCGGTGTTGACGAGGTACTTCTGCATGTACGTCGTGAAGGTGTAGAACACCAGCGAGCCGCCGGCCGTATAGGCGAGCACGACGCAGAAGGCGCGCCAGTGCTTGAACAGCTCGCTGAAGGTGCCGGCATCCTCCTTGTCGGAGCCCCCGGTCTCGGCGAGCGAGCGGCGCAGGTAGAGCGCCACGACCGCGGCCGCCGCGCCGATGAAGAACGGGATGCGCCAGCCCCAGGCCGTGATCTGCTCGGCGGGCATCACGGATTGCATGGTGATGAGGACGAGCGAGGCCAGGAGCTGGCCGCCGATCAGCGTGACGTACTGGAACGAGGCGAAGAAGCCGCGATGGCCCTTGATCGCCACCTCGCTCATGTAGGTCGCGCTGGTGCCGTACTCGCCGCCCACCGACAGGCCCTGCAGCATGCGGGCGAGGAGGAGCAGGAGCGGGGCGAGGGAGCCGACGGTCTCGTAGGTCGGCAGGATGCCGATCATCAGCGAGCCGAAGCACATCATCAGCACCGAGATGACCATCGAGGTCTTGCGGCCTACGCGGTCGGCGATGCGGCCGAACAGCCAGCCGCCGATCGGGCGCATGAAGAAGCCGACCGCGAAGATGCCGGCGGTCTGCAGGAGCTGGCTGGTGGAATCGCCCTTCGGGAAGAAGGCCGGTGCGAAGTAGAGGGCGAAGAAGGCGTAGGTGTAGAAGTCGTACCACTCGACCAGATTGCCCGATGACGAGCCGACGATGGCCTTGATGCGGCGGCGGCGGTCGGCCGCGACATCCGCCGCCGTCGGGGCGATTCCGATCGAGTCTGACATGGCGTCTCCCTGGCCCGCGGCCGCGGGCAGCCCTTTTTCGTGGCCGACGGGGTAGCATGCGGAACCGGCGCGCGAACAGGGCGCCGCGCCCCCGAGGGAACGTCGCGCGCGTGACGGGTCGCGAAGTGTCACGCGCGGCGGTGTTCGATATTCGAACGGGGTGTGCTGCCGATCGGGCCGCGCCCGCCGTCCTCAGCGGTGTCCGTCGAGAAGCCGCGAGACCACGCGGGCGGTGTAGTCGACCATCGGCACGATGCGGGCGTAGTTCAGCCGCGTCGGGCCGATCACCCCGACGACGCCGACGATCTTCTGCTGCCCGTCGCGGAAGGGCGCGGCGATCATCGACGAGCCGGAGAGCGAGAACAGCTTGTTCTCGGAGCCGATGAAGATCCGCACCCCGTCGCCGTCCTCGGCGCGGGCGAGCAGGTCGATCACGTCCTTCTGGGTCTCCAGGTCGTTGAAGAGCAGGCGGATGCGTTCCAGGTCCTCGGCCGCCCGCAGGTCGTCGAGCAGGTTCGCCTGGCCGCGCACGATGAGCTGGCGCGCCTCCGACGGGCCGACCGTGGTCGCGAGCCCGGCATCGACCAGCCGCTCGGTGATCGCGTCGAGTTCGCGCTTCATCGCCTGCCGGTCGGCCTCGATCTGCTGGCGCAGGCTGCCGAGCGTGCGGCCCTGCAGCCGGGCGTTGAGGTAGTTCGAGGCCTCCTGCAGGGCGCCGGCCGGCAGGCCCGGCGGCAGGTCGAGCAGGCGGTTCTCGACGGAGCCGTCGTTGGAGACCAGCACCACGAGGGCGCGGGCCGGATCGAGGCGCACGAACTCGATATGCTTGAGATGCACGTTCGACTTCGTGGTGAGCACCACGCCCGCGCCGCGCGAGATGCCGGAGAGCAGGATCGAGGCCTCGGCCAGCGCCGACTCGAAGGTGTGCCCGGAGGCGGCCGCCCGCATCTGCGCCTCGATGCGCTCCTGCTCGTCGCGGCCGACATCGCCGAGCTCCATCATCGCGTCGACGAAGAAGCGCAGCCCGAGCTCGGTGGGCAGGCGCCCGGCCGAGGTGTGGGGCGCGAAGATCAGCCCGGAATGTTCGAGGTCCGACATCACGTTGCGGATCGAGGCCGGCGACAGCCCCATCGGCAGGATGCGCGCGAGGTTGCGCGAGCCGACCGGCTCGCCGGTCGTCAGGTAGCTCTCCACGATCTGGCGGAAGATCTCGCGGGCGCGCTCGTTGAGGACGTTGAGCGGCGGGGCCGGGGCGGGGAGGGGGTTCTGGTCTGTCACGGCTTTGATCCTGGGCCGGCGATTGTGTCGGTAGGGCGGCGCGCGATCAATCGGGCGGCATCCCGGAACTTTCCGGCCCTGGCAGCACGAAAGCGTGGGACGGAACCGGGCCGGCATGCGTTGTCAGGGTAGGGCGCCGGACGAACCGGGGCCCCTGTACGACGCGTTCAAGGGAGACCAACGCATGCGCCTCGGTGCACGATCGATCCTCGTCAAACTCGCCGCCGTCTTCCTGCTCCTTGCCGGGCTCGGCGTCACGGTCGCGCCCCGCGTGGCCGAGGCCGCGCCGCTCGCCGTCCCGTCGGCCGTCGAGGCGCCCGCCTCGGGCCTGGAGACGGTGCAGTTCCGCCACCATCACCGGCACCCCGGCATGCACCGCGGCTGGCACCATCGCCGCCACTTCCACCGCCATCATCACCGGCACTTCCGGCCGCACCACTGGCGCGGGCACCACCATCATCACCGCCGCGGCTTCTACCGCTACTGAGGCTGCCTCATAGGCCTCCGCCGCGGGGGCGGGTTGCCGCCCGCGCCCGCGGCCCTTAAGAGCCCGGCCTCGATCATCGATGGAGGAGCGGGTCATGCGGCCCTCGAAGCGCGCGCCGGACGAGCTGCGCAAGGTCACGCTCGAGCGCGCCGTGGCGCGCTACGCCGAAGGCTCCTGCCTCGTCAGCTTCGGCGAGACCAAGGTGCTCTGCACGGCCTCGCTGGAGGAGCGCGGCCCCCCCTGGCTGCGCGGCTCCGGCAAGGGCTGGGTCACGGCCGAGTATTCCATGCTGCCGCGCGCCACCCACACCCGGACGCGCCGCGAGATCTCCTCGGGCAAGCCGTCGGGCCGCACGCACGAGATCCAGCGCCTGATCGGCCGGTCCCTGCGCGCCGTCACCAACCTGCCGGCGATCGGCGAGCGCCAGATCACGGTCGATTGCGACGTGATCCAGGCCGACGGCGGCACCCGCACGGCGGCGATCACCGGCGCCTGGGTGGCGCTGCACGAGTGCTTCACCTGGATGCGCGGGCGCTCGATCATCTCGGTCGATCCGCTGCGCGACCACGTCGCGGCGGTCTCCTGCGGCATCTCGAAGGGCACGCCGGTGCTCGACCTCGACTACGCCGAGGATTCGGCCGCCGAGACCGACGCCAACTTCGTGATCACGGGCTCGGGCGGACTCGTCGAGGTCCAGGGCACCGCCGAGGGCGCGCCGTTCTCGGAGGCCGAACTCCTCGACCTGCTGCGCCTCGCCAAGGCGGGCGTGTCCGACCTCGTCGCCCTCCAGAAGCAGGCGATCGCCGCGTGAGCCGGATCCTCTCGGGCAAGGTCGTGATCGCGACCCACAACGCCGGCAAGCTCGTCGAGATGCGCGAGCTTCTGGCCCCCTTCGGCGTGGAGGCCGTCTCGGCGGGCGAACTCGGGCTCCCTGAACCCGACGAGACCGGCACGATGTTCGCCGAGAACGCGGCCATCAAGGCGCACGCTGCCGCCCAAGCCTCGGGGCTTCCCGCCTTCGCGGACGATTCGGGCCTGTGCGTCGATGCGCTCGACGGCGCGCCCGGCATCTTCTCGGCGCGCTGGGCCGGCGCGGCGAAGGATTTCTCCGGCGCGATGGCGCGCATCCTCTCCGAACTCGACCGGCGCGGCGCCACCGACCGGCGGGCGCACTTCG
>NZ_LSIX01000700.1:0-2314 GCF_001556475.1 Methylobacterium sp. CCH5-D2
CGGTCCGGTGGTACGAGAAGGTCGGGTTGCTGCCCCCGCCGGCGCGGTCGAGCGGCAACTACCGGCTCTACGGGCCCGAACACCTGCGCCGGCTGAGCTTCATCCGCCGCGGTCGCGCCCTCGGCTTCACCGTGGAGCAGATCCGGGACCTGCTCGCCTTGGCGGACGACCGGGATCGCTCCTGCGGCGAGGTCGACACCATCGCCCGCGCCCATCTCGCCCACGTGGAGCGCAAGCTGGCCGACCTGACCCGGCTCGCCTCGGAACTCCGCGAGGTCATCGGCCAGTGCGGCTGCGGGTCGGTCTCCGACTGCCGCATCATCGAGGCGCTATCGCCGTTGGGTGAACCCGCGTGAGCGATCTGGGCGCGGGGGTCAGCGAGCGACGTAGGGCATCATCAGCACTCGGCTCTCGAACAGCCCCTTGGCCGCGAACCCGCAGCACGCGACGGCGAGGACAGCGACCGTGATCGCGACGAAGGCTCGGCGCGCGGCGGTCCGGACGTGCGGCCTGATGCGACGGCGGCGGCCCGCGTTCCTCTGGCCCCAGGAATGGCGTTCCACGCGAACCGCCCCGTTCCGCCCGACGAGCATCGCAGGCTTGCCACCGCGACCTTAAGAGGCCCGGGGATAACATGCCGGCGGCCAAAGCCCGAAGGGCCGGCGCGGTCAACTCGCGAGAGACAAAAAGACAGTACTACGCGAGGCGAACTCAGGATAGAACAGCCTCGGAAACCAAGAAGCCCACAGGTTGGAACCTGTGGGCTTCACACGGGCCGGAACCCATGGGTTGCTGACGGCGCACCGTTCAGCGTTGACGGATCGGATATGAGTGCATGGAGCTGGATAGTCAAGCGGGAAAATCCAGGATCCGGGCTGCACTCTACATCGATGGCTTCAATTTGTATCATTCCGTCAATGATTTAGGAGAGCCCTTTCTGAAGTGGTGCAACTTCTGGAAGCTGGGGGAGTCGATCATCTCGCGCCAGTCGGAGGAGCTCGTTCGCGTCGTGTTCTGCACGGCCTATTACCCGGGCGATCACAGCAAGAAAATCCGCCACGAGCGCCTGGTCCGCGCCCTCAAACTGGTCGGCGTTGAGACCGTCCTCGGCCACTTCAGCCATGAAGACGCCAAGTGCCGGGACTGTGGCTCCACTTGGCAGAAGCCGACCGAGAAGGCGACGGACATCAATCTCGCGCTTAGCGTCTATGACGACGCAGTACAGGACGTCATGGATACTGCATATCTCCTGACCGCCGATACGGACCAGGCGGCGACAGCCAAGCTGTTCGCCAAGCGCTTTCCCGGCAAGAAGCTCGTCAGCGTCAGCCCCCCGGGCCGGACCCACTCGCAGCACATCCTGTCGCACACCCCGCACAAGATCGCGCTTAACCGGGAGCATATCGAGAGGGCGCTGTTCCCGGGGCTCGTCACCGCGGAGGGGCAGGCCTCCGTCATGCGCCCGCACGAGTACGACCCGCCGGCCGGCTACGTGATGTGGGACCAGCGTCCGAAGCCCGCGCCCAAGTCGGGGGCGAAGGCGGCCGCGCCGGCGGCGGCGATGCCCGAGCGCTGAATCCGCCGTGGCCTCAGGTTAGTTCCCCGCCGCGGTACCGCGCGAACGTCGACCGACCGTCCTTCCCAAACAGGACGACGTCGTAGGTATCAGGCTGCATGTCCTCGACCTCCATGCCGGGCGAACCGACCGGCATGCCTGGCACGGCCAGACCCATTCCCTCGGGTCGCTCCGCGAGGAGCCGCTTGATCGCCCCGGCCGGGACGTGCCCCTCGATCACGTAGCCGCCGACCTGGGCGGTGTGGCAGGAGGCAAGCTCGCGAGGCACCCCCAGGCGGATCTTGAGCGGGTTCACCGGGCCCTCGGTCACGGTGACGGTGAAGCCGGCCTCGCGCAGGTGGGTGACCCATCTCTCGCAGCAGCCGCAGCTCGGGTCCTTGGTCACCGCGACCATCGGCGGCCCCTCCGCCAAGGCGCCCCGTCCAAGCATCAGCCCCACCGCCAAACCCACGAGCACGGTACGTCTGGATGGCATCGCATCGCTCCTCATCGTCATCTACCGTTCGCTCTCACTCGGCCGCCTGCGGCAGCCGCATCGCCTCACCATCCGTCCCCTCGCGGACCGCGCCGGCCGGGGGCAGGCCCCGCCCCTTCACCAGGGCGTAGACCGCCGGGATGACCACCAGGGTCAGCACGGTCGAGGAGACCATCCCGCCGATCATCGGCACCGCGATGCGCTGCATGACCTCGGAGCCTGAACCGGTACTCCAGAGGATGGGCAGCAGGCCCGCCATGATG
>NZ_LSIX01000069.1:0-1890 GCF_001556475.1 Methylobacterium sp. CCH5-D2
GCGCGGGCCGGCCCGGCCCCCCCGCCATTGCGTTCCGGCCGCACCTCACCAAGGTGGGCGGGGTCCGCGCGGTCCTGATTCGCGCCCGCAGAGGCGGCCGTCCCGGCCGAGCACCGCATGCGCCGTCACCGCCACGCCAAGATCGTCGCCACCGTCGGCCCGGCGAGCAGCCGGCCCGAGACGCTGAAGGCCCTGTTCCTGGCCGGAGTCGACACCTTCCGGCTGAACTTCAGCCACGGCACCCAGGACGACCACCGGTCGGTCCACGCCGCGATCCGCGCGCTCGAGGCCGAGGTCGGGCGGCCCATCGCGATCCTGCAGGACCTGCAGGGGCCGAAGATCCGGGTCGGCACCGTGCAGGGCGGGCGCCTCGACGTCGTGCCCGGCGAGGTGCTGCGCTTCGTCCTCTCGGGGATGGAGGGCGACCGCCGTGCTATCCCGTTGCCGCACCGCGAGATCTTCGCGGCGGTCGTGCCCGGCCAGGAACTCCTCATCGACGACGGCCGCGTGCGGGTGCGCGTCGTCGGGATCGAGGCCGAGGCGCTCGAGGCCGAGGTTGTGATCGGCGGCACGATCCAGAACCGCAAGGGCGTGAACTTGCCGGGCACGATGCTCGACCTCTCGCCGCTGACCGCAAAGGACCGGGCCGACCTCGCCTTCGGGCTCGACCTCGGCGTAGATTGGGTGGCGCTCTCCTTCGTGCAGAAGCCCGCCGATCTCATCGAGGCGCGCGGCCTCGTCGGGGACCGGGCCGGGATCATGACCAAGGTCGAGAAGCCGCAGGCGCTGGAGCGGATCGAGGATATCGTCCGCCTCTCGGACGCCGTGATGGTGGCGCGCGGCGATCTCGGCGTCGAGATCCCGCATGAGGACGTGCCGGGCCGCCAGAAGGAGCTGATCCGGGCCTGCCGGCTCGCCGTGAAGCCCGTGGTGGTGGCGACCCAGATGCTCGACTCGATGGTGGCCGCACCCACGCCCACCCGGGCCGAGGCCTCGGACGTGGCGACCGCGATCTACGACGGCGCCGACGCCGTGATGCTCTCGGCCGAGTCGGCGACGGGCCGGTACCCGGTCGAGGCGGTGGCGATGATGGACCGGATCATCCGCCGCACCGAGCAGCACAAGCTCTACCGCTCGCTGATCGCGGCCTCCGAGCCCGGCGAGGAGGAGACGCCGCCCCACGCCGTCGCGACCGCCACGGCGGACCTCGCCGAGGCGGTCGGCGCGGCCGCGATCGTGGCCTACACGCTCAGCGGCACGACGGCCGCCCGGATCGCGCGACGGCGTCCGGCGGTGCCGATCCTGGCGCTCACGCCCGATCTCGGCACCTCGCGACGCCTGAGCCTGCTCTGGGGCACCCACAGCCTCCAGTCGGCCGAGGTCGATACCTACGAGGAGATGGTGGCGAACGCGACCGCGCACGCCACCCGCGAGGACTTCGCCCGGGCGAACGACCTCGTTCTGATCACCGCCGGCATTCCCTTCGCGGTGCCCGGCAACACGAACAACATCCGGATCGCCCAGATCCCTCAGGGATAAGGGGCTTGCGTCCCCTCAGGCCAGGTAGGCGCCGCCGCTGAAGGCGGCGGCCGCGATCCCGGCCAGCTCGACAGATCCGCCGCCCGCGAGGACGAGCAGCGCGTTGCCGGCCCCGGACGTGCCGAGCGTGTAACCCTGCCCGTTGAGGAGCAGCCGGTCGCCCTGGCCCTGGTCGAAGCCGACGACGAGATCCCGGCCGGAATTGACCCCGAAGACGAAGCGGTCGGCTCCGAGATTGCCGTAGAGCACGTCGTCGCCGAGATTGCCGAACAGGATGTCGTTGCCCTGCCCGCCGTAGAGCACGTCGTCGCCCTGGCCGCCGTAGAGCGCGTCGTCGCCGAAGTTCCCGTA
>NZ_LSIX01000701.1:0-234 GCF_001556475.1 Methylobacterium sp. CCH5-D2
GCGTGGCGCAGGTCATCCCCATCGGGGGCGAGGTGCGCCAGTTCCGGGTCAGCCCGAACCCGGCCGCCATGCGCGCGCTCGGCATCACCAACGCCCAGTTGGAGGCGGCGCTGGCGCAGTTCGGCACCAACGCCGGCGGCGGCTTCACGGACCAGCATTCCCGCGAGTACCTCATCCGCAGCATCGGCCGGACCATGAGCCTCGACGACCTGCGCAACCTCGTGGTCGCGACGG
>NZ_LSIX01000702.1:0-1871 GCF_001556475.1 Methylobacterium sp. CCH5-D2
CGCGAGGCCGGCCACAGCCGCGTGCCGGAGCCCCCGCACAGGATCACCGGGTGGACGGCGGACGACGTCGATTCGGGCATCGTGACATTCTCCTTGTGGCGGTTGGGTCGGTCGGCCTGAAGGCCCGGGCGCTCCCCCGTCACCGGGGGGCCTTGGACCGGGGAGCGTTGGCGGCGCCGGTCAGGGCGGCGAGCGGGGCGAGCAGCCGGGAACCGATGCCGCGCGCCCGGTCCACGTCCTCGGGCAGGATGCATCCGAAGAGCTTCAGCGCGACGGCGTAGACCAGGGCGCCGACGACGATCGCGGGCGCCAGCGCGAGGGGCCCCGGGAAGGCGCGCAGCAGGGCGAAGGCGGCCAGCCCGCACAGGGCGGCGGCGCCGACGATGCGCACGACCTGCCCGAGCGGGGCCGGTGCCTGCAGGTGGCGGTGCACGTACCAGATCGAGGCCGCGGCGGTGAGCACCTGCACCGTCGTGCGCGTCGCCGCCGCCGCCATCAGGCCGTAGGCCGGGATGACGAGGAGGCCCGACGCGATGATGCTCGCCGCGCCCACGATCCCGACCACGATGTTGAAGCGGTTGCGCTCCGCCGCGTTCATGTAGATCTGCGTCACCGCCGTCAGGGCGTAGAAGGCGGCGGCGACCACCAGCATCACGGCCGGCGCCACGGCCTTGGCGAAGGCCTCGCCGTAGACGAGCGGCACGAAGACCGAGGCGATCGCGGCCAGCCCGAAGCAGGCCGGGAAGACGAGCATCGCGAGGTAGCGCATGCCGCTCCGGTAGATCCCGACCGCGGCCGCGTGCTGTTTGGCGGCGATGTTCTGCGCCAGGACCGGCAGCAGCGGCCCGGTGAGGAGGAGCGGGGCCTGGACGGCGAGGTTGGCGAGCGTCAGCCCCACCGAGAAGAAGGCCACCGCCTCGCTGCCCCAGCTCCGCTCGAGGAACAGGATCTCGGTGCGCGCCCAGGTGACGGCGGAGAGCAGGTAGGCGAGCCAGATCGCGCCGCAGTAGCGCACGAGCCGGGTGCGCAGCTCCGGCGCGACCGCGCGGCCGCCGCGCAGGTCCCGCATCAGGAAGACCGAGGGCGCGAGCCCGACGACGACCGCCGCGCTCAGCGCGCCCACGAGGCCAAGCGCGACCGAGCCCAGGACCGTGACGCCGATCTGGGCGGCCGCCGAGACGAGCATGATGCGCGCCATCCGGCCGAAATCCTGCTGCCCCCGCAGAAGGCCGACCGCGAAGGCAGAGCTGCTCTGGGCGAGGACGGCAGCGGCCACGAGCGTCCAGAAGAGCGGGGAGGTCTTGTAGCTCCCCGGCTCGATGTGGAGCGCGAAGGTCGATCCGGCCGCCCGGTGCCAGAGGGCGAGGCCGAGGAGCGCGCAGGCCGCGAGCCCGACCACGAGGATGAAGCGCTTGTAGAGGTAGAGCGCGAGGCCGTGGCCGGCGCTCGCGTCCCCGGCGCCGCGCAGCTCCGGCAGGTAGCGGGCGAGCGATCCCGGGATGCCGAGGTCGGCCACCATCAAGGTGATGCTCACCACCCAGGCGGCGTAGGTGACGACCCCGAGGTCGGCCGGGCCGAGCAGGCGCGCGACGATGATCGTGCTGAGCGCGCCGCTGATCAGGATGGAGCCGGTGGCGAGCGCGTTGGCGGCCGACTGCCGCGCGAGGCCGCCGCTCACCGGGAGACCTCGCGCGGCAGGAGCGGTCCGATGGACGGCCGCGCGGCCGCGCGGGTCGAAGGGAACACCATCGCTGACGTCGCAATCCTCGGCTGGACCGTGCTGGCGGCTCCGGGGCTCACAGGTATTCCCGCAGGAGCGCCATCTGCGGCTTGTCGCCGGCCTTGTCCGGCTCGATGCTGAAGGCGTAGTC
>NZ_LSIX01000703.1:0-4326 GCF_001556475.1 Methylobacterium sp. CCH5-D2
GCGAGCCGCACTTCACCCTGAGCCAGGTGGCGCTCAACGACACCATCATGGTGGTCGCGTTCGCCCCCATCGTCGGCCTGCTGCTCGGGCTCTCGGCGATCACGGTGCCCTGGGGCACGCTGGTGCTGTCGGTGGTCCTCTACATCGTTGTCCCGGTCATCGTCGCCCAAGCCGTGCGGCGCAGCCTCCTAGCCTCGGGCGGGCAGGCCGGACTCGACCGGCTGCTCGGCAAGCTCGGGCCGGTCTCGCTCGTCGCCCTCCTGACCACCCTGGTGCTGCTGTTCGGCTTCCAGGGCGAGCAGATCCTGGCGCAGCCGGCGGTCATCGGTCTGCTGGCGATACCCATCCTGATCCAGGTCTACTTCAACTCCGGGCTCGCCTACCTCCTGAACCGCGCTGCGGGCGAGCAGCACTGCGTCGCCGGCCCGTCGGCGCTGATCGGCGCCTCGAACTTCTTCGAGCTCGCGGTGGCCGCCGCCATCAGCCTGTTCGGCTTCAACTCGGGCGCGGCGCTGGCAACCGTGGTCGGCGTCCTCATCGAGGTGCCGGTCATGCTCTCGGTCGTGTGGATCGTGAACCGGAGCCAGGGATGGTACGAGCGCGGCGCCACGGGCAAGGGAGCAGCGCTGAAGCCCGCATCCCGTGAGGTCTGACGCCCCCGCACCCGGCCGCCTCACCGTCATCTCCGCCCTGGGCGTGGTGGAGATCCTCGCTTGGGGCTCGTCCTTCTACCTGCCGGCGGTGCTCGCCGGGCCTATCGCGGCGGATACCGGATGGCCCCTGACCTGGGTGGTCGGCGGCCTGTCCATCGGTCTTCTGGTGGCTGCCATCGCCTCGCCCAGGGTCGGAATCGCCATCCATCGGCACGGGGGCCGGCCTGTCCTGGCATCGGCGGCTCTGCTTCTGGCGGCGGGCCACGTCGTGCTCGGCCTCGCACCGAACCTGCCCGTGTTCCTCGCCGGCTGGGTCCTCCTCGGCCTCGGCATGGGTTGCGGCCTCTATGACCCGGCCTTCGCCACCCTCGGCCGGCTCTACGGCGCCGGGGCGCGTCCGGCCATCACGACGCTGACGCTTTGGGGCGGGTTCGCCAGCACCGTCTGCTGGCCGCTCTCCGCCTTCCTTGTCGAGCAGGTCGGCTGGCGCCACGCCTGCCTGGCCTATACCGGACTACACCTCGTCGTGACGCTGCCGCTCGTGCTCGGCCTGATCCCGGGGGCACCTGAGCCGGAGACCGTGAAAGGCGAGGGGCAACACGCAGACGGGCCGCTGACGCCCAGAGAGCGCCGGGCCTACCGGCTGATGGCCGGCGTGCTGGTTCTCGGCGGCACCGTAATGACGCTGGTCTCGGTGCACCTCATCGCGCTGCTGCAGGCCCGTGGCGTCGCGCTGGCCGCGGCCGTCTCCTACGGCGCGCTGATCGGGCCGGCGCAGGTCGGCGCCCGCATCGTCGAGATGGCGAACAAGGGCCGGCATCACCCGCTCTGGACCCTGACCGTGGCCATGGCGCTGGTGGTTCTGGGGCTGGCCATCCTGGCGGCGGGCGTGCCGGCGGTCGGTCTCGCCCTTGTGCTCTACGGTGCCGGCAACGGGATCTACTCCATCGCCCGGGGCACGGTGCCGCTCGCCCTGTTCGGCCCGGTCCGCTACCCTGTGCTCGTGGGGCGCCTGGCCCGGCCGGGCCTGATCGCGCAGGCCGTGGCACCCTCCCTCGGAGCGGTGGCGCTCACCTACGGCGGCGCCGACGCGGCCTACGGCCTGCTGGTGGCTCTTGCGCTGGCGAACCTCGGGTTGGCCATAGCCTTGTGGCGCGCGCGGCCGGACGTCGTCGACGGAAGCGGGGCGACTGGCTGAACGGAGGCTGCGTGCCGGCTTCAGAACCGGTTCAACGCGACACCCGCAGTCTGGAGACATCCCGAACGACGAAGGTCCTCCCATGAAGCTCCGCATCGCAGGTTTGGTCGTTGCCGCACTGGTGCTGCTCCCCGGCGCCGCCTCCGCGCAATGGTACGAGCGCGGACCGCGCCATCATCACCACTCGGACCACCACCATCACCATGGCTACGGCCACCGCCATGGCTACGGCTACGGCTACGAGCGACATCATCGCCACGGCTACGACCGCCCCGTCCACTTCGACCGGGGCCACCACCATCACCATCACGGGTACTGATGCGAGGCGATGCCCGGAGACCCGCCGCCTCGCTCGGCGGGTCTCAAGCCCTGACGTGTCCGGGTGGCGGGGCTTGACCCTCCCATCGTGGGAAGCCGTCTCTTGCCCTCGGTGACGGAACGCCGGATGCGAACGATGATGGCCGACACGAGGACGACGCGCCGGGCGATGCTCGCGGGACTGGCGGTGGGAATGGCCTTGGGGCCGCGGGCTCTCGCCGCGGGGCTTCCCGAGGTCGCGGTGACGAAGGACCCGACCTGCGGCTGCTGCGAGAAGTGGGTCGCCCACATGCGCGAGGCCGGCTTCACCGTCACCGTGACCGAGGGGCCCGTGAACCCGGTCAAGGCCCGCCTCGGCGTGCCGCGGGACCTCGCCTCCTGCCACACCGCCCAGGTCGACGGCTACGCAATCGAGGGGCACGTACCGGCCGGCGCGATCAAGCGCCTACTCGCCGAGAGGCCCCAGGGCATCGGTCTGGCCGTGCCGGGCATGCCGGTGGGATCGCCCGGCATGGAGGTCGACGGCATGGAGCCGGCCACCTACGACGTGGTCCTGTTCGGGCCGGAAGGGCGTAGCACCTTCGCACGGTACCGGGGTGCGGAACCGGCCTGAGGTAGAGAGGGCTTCAGCGTTCGGGCATTGCCGCCGCGGGAGGGGCCGCCTTGGCCCCCGATTTGGACGCGGGTTTCGGACGTTGGTCCCACATCACGTATCCGGCTGGAGGGTCGTACTCGTGCGGGCGCATGACAGAGGCGTGTCCGTCCGCAGCGACCAGCCCCGGGAAAAGCGCTCTCTCGATATGCTCCCGGTTCAGCGCAATCTTGTGCGGCGTGTGCGACAGGATGTGCTGCGAGTGCGTTCGGCCCGGCGGGCTGACGCTGACCAGCTTCTTCTTCGGGAAGCGCCTAGCGAATAGCTCGGCGGTAGCCGCCTGGTCCGTGTCCGCTGTCAGGAGATAAGCAGTATCCATTACGTCTTGCACTGCGTCGTCATTGACGTTCAGAGCCAGATTTATGTCAGTCGCCTTCTCGGTAGGCTTCTGCCAAACGGAACCGCAGTCCCTGCACTTGGCATCCTCTTTGCTGAAGTGACCAAGGACGGTCTCGACACCGACCAGCCTGAGAGCTCGAACCAGGCGTTCGTGACGGATTTTCTTGCTATGGTCGCCGGGGTAATAGGCCGTGCAGAACACGACGCGGACGAGCTCCTCGGACTGACGCGGGATGATGGATTCCCCCAGCTTCCAGAAGTTACACCATTTCAGGAACGGCTCGCCTAAGTCATTGACGGAATGATACAAATTGAAACCGTCGATGTAGAGTGCAGCCCGGATCCTGGATTTTCCCGCTTGACTATCCAGCCCCATGCACTCATATCCGACCCGTCAACGCTGAACGGTGCGCCGTCAGCAACCCATGGGCTCCGGCCCGTGTGAAGCCCGTAGGCCCAGGCCTGCGGGCTTCTTGGTTTCCGAGGCTGTTCTATTCTGAGTTCGCCTCGCTTGGTACTGTATTTTTTCCCGGCGCGGGCACGCTGGTGGTCCCTCTCCGCAACCGCAGCGTCTCGGCAGAACGCGCTCGGCCTGACGACATGGCCCAAGGTCGGCCGCCCATGCGCCCCCTGCCCATCCGCCTCTGACACCTAGCGCCGACGCGAATGACGCGTGGGTTATCGGAAGCCGCTAGACGACGCAGGTCGTATCGGCCCTTGACCTTCCCAATATGGGAAGCCCCATCTGGAAGGGATGCCATCCAGGGGAGAGCGTCATGCATCGCTTCAAGGTCGAGAAGATGGGGTGCGGCGGCTGTGCCAAGTCGGTGACCCGCGCCGTCCTCGCCGTCGAGCCTAACGCCCGCGTCGAGGTCGACATGGGGGCCAAGCTCCTGGCCGTGTCTGGTGCCGCCGGCCCGGCCGACCGCATCGCCCAGGCCATTGTCACCGCGGGGTATCCTGCGATGCCGCTCCTCGCGGCGGCTTGAAAGAATGCGCCGGACACCAAACTTGCCTGCGGGCATTCACGTCTCGACGGCGGACATAGTCCCGCCACCGGAATCGGTGTAAGCCAGACCTCATGAGCCTCGACCGGCAAATCGTGCGCCATATGGCGGCGATGATCCTCGCGATCATCGCCTACGTCGCGCCGTCCGCCGTCCAGG
>NZ_LSIX01000704.1:0-6398 GCF_001556475.1 Methylobacterium sp. CCH5-D2
TCCCTATGGGAGAGGGGGCGCGGCGCGGTTCCAGTGGCGATCGAGGAGACGACCCGCGCCATATGCGATCGCCCTGCCTGTAGGGAGAGAGGGCGCGGCGCGGTTCGCCCGACACCTCCGAACCATTCGACCGGAAACCGTATCAGCCCCGCCGCTCCAGGCTCGCCACGTAGAACCCGTCCGTGCCGGTGCGGGCGGGGCTCATCTGCAGCCCGTGGCGGGTGAAGCGCACGGCGTCGGCGAGCGCCGGCAGCACCCGCGCGACGACGTCGCGCGCCGGCACCACGGCGAAGCCCTCCGCCCGTCCCAGGAAGGCGTCGAGCGCGCCGTCGTTCTCCTGCGGCAGCAGCGAGCAGGTGATGTAGCTGATCCGCCCGCCCGGCCGCACGAGGCGGCCCGCCCGGTCGAGCACCGCGGCCTGCTCGGCGAGGCGGGTCGAGAGGCTGCCGGGGCGCAGGCGCCACTTGGCGTCGGGGTTGCGCCGCCACGTGCCCGCGCCCGTGCAGGGCGCATCGACCACGACCCGGTCCACCGTGCCGTCGAGATCCGCCAGCACGTCCGTGCGCGCCCGGCCGCCCCGGGGCGTGCGCACCTCGGCCTCCGCGCCCGAGCGGCGCAGGCGCTCGTGGATGGGCGCGAGGCGGCGCGGATCGTCGTCGCTGGCGATGAGCCGGGCGCCGTTGCGGGTCTGGCTCGCCAGCGCCAGCGTCTTGCCGCCGCCGCCCGCGCAGAGATCGACCACCATCTCGCCGGCCCACGCCTCGCTCAGCAATGCGGCGAGTTGCGAGCCCTCGTCCTGGATCTCGTACCAGCCCTCAAGGAATTCCGGCTCGACATGGAGCGCCGGCCCGCGCCCGTCGGCGCCGATCGGGATGCGCAGGCCCTGCGGCGCGAAGGGCGTCGGCTCCGCGTTCAGGTGCGCCAGGGCGGGAAGCGCCGCGTCCCGGTCCTGCCGGAGCGCGTTCAGGCGGATGTCGAGCGGGGCCCGTCGGGCCAGCGCCTTCAGCTCGGGCAGCAGATCGTCGCCAAGCAGGCCCGCGAGGTCCGGCAGCACCCACTCGGGCACGTCGCCCGCGACGTGCGGCGGCGCCTCCGCGAGGTTGCCCTGATCGAGCCGCGCGCGCTCCCCGTCGCTCAAGGGCTCGGGCGCGAAGCGCTCGCCGGTGAAGAGCTGGGCGATCGAGGGTGCGGCCAGCCCCTGTTGCAGGCGCAGCGAGCCGAGCAGCACGGCGCGCGGCGCCTCGTCCTGCATGATCCAGGCGGCGGAGGCGCGGCGGCGCAGCGCGTCGTAGACGAGGCTCGCGATCGCGGCGCGGTCGCCCGAGCCCGCGAAGCGGTGGGCGAGGCCCCAGTCCTTGAGAGCGTCGGCGGCCGGGCGTCGGCGCGCGGCGATGTCGGCGAGCACCTCGATGGCGGCGGAGCAGCGGGCGGAGGGTGTCAGGTCGGTCTCCTGTAATCTTCTGTTCACGCTGCCGTGAAACGGCCACGCTTCCTGCGCCGCAGGGCCACGATACGGCCGAGCTTCGGGCCCGATCCGGGCCGACAACGCCTCTCGCTTCAACGAAGGCCGGAGAGCCCGATGTCCCCCCTCCCCCGTCTCACTCTGGCGGCGCTCGCCGCCGCCGCGCTCGCGGCCTGCTCGCAGGCCCCGGCGGCACCGGGTCCGGAACTCAGCCCGCCGCCGCCGCGCGTCGATGCCAAGACGCAGCTCGAGTACGGCGGCCCGCCGCCCCGCGGCCCGCGCTACTGAGCCTCGCCCGGCGCTACCGGGCCTCGCGGGCCCGGCGCGCCTCGTAGGCCTTCAGGCCCGTATAGACGATCCCGAGGAGCGGGTGCGGGACGCCGGCCGCGCGCGCCCGCGCGATCAGGTCGCCGACGACGTGGTCGGCCTCGATGCGGCCGCCGCCCAGGATATCGCGCAGCATCGAGGCCGTCATCGGCGAGCCCTCCGCCGTCAGCGTCGCGCGGGCCTGCGCCGCGACCTTGTCGCGGGGCGCGTAGCCGGCGGCGGCGGCGGTGGCGAGGCACTCGCCGTGCAGGCCGCCGATCAGCTCGCGGCCGCCGGGCGCCGCGAGGATGTCGCCGAGCGCCGCCCGCATCAGGGTCGTGGCGCCCGCGAGCGTCGCCAGGAACACCCACTTCTCCCACATCTCCAGCAGGATCCTGTCGCTGAGGCGGGCCTGGAACTTGGCGCCCTGCATCAGCGCGTCGATGGCCTGCGCCCGGTCGGAGCGACCGCCGTCGCGCTCGCCGTAGGTGATGGTGCAGAGCTCGCTCATGTGGCGGATCTCGCCGTCCGGGCCCACCGTCGAGATGATGGCGCAGGAGCCGCCGAGCACCCGCGCCGGCCCGAAGGCGGCGTCGAGGGCGTCGAGATGGGCCATGCCGTTCAGGATCGGCAGGACCACCGTGCCCTCGGTCACGGCGGGCGCCATGTCGGCGATCGCCGCGTCGAGGTCGTAGGCCTTGCAGGAGAGGACGACGAGGTCGAACGCCTGTTCGCCCAGCCGGTCGGCCGTGACGGTCCGCGGGGCCGGCAGCTGCAGGTCTCCGAACGGGCTCTTCAGGTTCAGCCCGCGCGCCGCCAGGATCTCGGCCCGGGCCGGGCGCACCAGGAAGGTGATGTCACGGCCGATCTCGGCGAGCCGCGCCCCGAAATAGCCCCCAGTCGCCCCGGCCCCCACCACCAGCACGCGCATCTTCGTAAATCCCTGTGAGGTTTGGCGCCGGCGGCGCAGCCGAGATACCGCTATGGGAACCGGTCAGGTCCCGATCATTCGAATCGATCCGCTCCAACCGGCGGAACGAAGCTGCCGAACGAGCCGGCCGTCGGCGGTTGCGAGCGTTGCACCCCAGCGCTCCGCGGCCGCGAGGTAGAGCGCATCGTAGTTCGTGCAGCCGACCCGTACGGCGATCTCCAAGGCAGCAGGCGCGATCTCGTGGATTGCCTGCAACTGCACCAATCGCGTCGGAGCAGCAATGGCCTCGTGCGCATGATCGCGTGTGATGGCCTCGGACCGATATGCCTTGAGCAGCGTATTGCCGACTTCGACGAGGATGTGCTCCGGCGCAATGCGCACGTCACCCTCCGCCAGGATCGCCTCCGCCGCATCGCTGTGAGGCTCGGGCAGAAACCACTTCGCCGCGACGCAGGCATCGATAACGATCATCCCGCGTCGCGCTCGGCCCGGATCGTCAGCGCGCTGTCCGGCAGCGGATGCTTCAACGCACGGGCGCGGATGCCGCGGGTCAGGGCGACGGCTTCGTCTGCCGTGAGGACGTTCGCATCCCGTATGCCGTCGGTGCGCCGCCGCAGCTCGGACGGCGCGGCCGCGCCGTCCTCTCGTGCGCGCTCGTAAGACGGTTCCGAGCCCATCGATGAAAACCGAAACGACATCGTCATGCTTGGGGCCTCCGTCGTGGATTCTGCCACGCGACACCCCGGTTCCGATAGACCGCCGAATGGCCGGCCCCACTCAGGTCCGCGACGGGTAGTTCGGGCTCTCGCGGGTGATGGTGACGTCGTGGACGTGGCTCTCGCGCAGGCCCGCATTGGTGATGCGGATGAACTGCGCCCGCTCCTGAAACTCGGGGATCGTGGCGGCGCCCACGTAGCCCATCGCGGCGCGCAGGCCGCCTGCGAGCTGGTGCAGCACCGCGCCGACCGGGCCCTTGTAGGGCACCTGCCCCTCGATGCCCTCCGGCACGAGCTTGTGGGTGTCGCTGACCTCGGCCTGGAAGTAGCGGTCGGCCGAGCCGCGGGCCATCGCGCCGACCGAGCCCATGCCGCGGTAGCTCTTGTAGGAGCGGCCCTGGTACAGGAACACGTCGCCCGGCGCCTCGTCGGTGCCGGCGAGCAGCGAGCCCAGCATCGCCACCGAGGCGCCCGCCGCGATCGCCTTGGCGAGGTCGCCCGAGTACTTGATGCCACCGTCGGCGATCACCGGCACGTCGGCCTCGTGGGCGGCCTCGACCGCCTCCATCAGGGCGGTGAGCTGGGGCACGCCGACGCCCGCGACGATGCGGGTGGTGCAGATCGAGCCCGGGCCGATGCCGACCTTGATGGCGTCGGCGCCCGCGTCGATGAGCGCCTGGGCGCCCTCGCGGGTCGCGACGTTGCCGGCCACCACCTGCACGGCGTTCGAGAGCTGCTTCACCCGGCGCACGGCGTCGAGCACCTTGATCGAGTGGCCGTGCGCCGTGTCGACCACGATCACGTCGCAGCCGGCATCGATGAGGCGCTCCGCCCGCTCGAAGCCGCCGTCGCCCGTGGTGGTGGCGGCCGCCACCCGCAGGCGGCCGTGCTCGTCCTTCACGGCGGTCGGGTAGGCGACCTGCTTCTCGATGTCCTTGACGGTGATCAGGCCGATGCAGCGGTAATGGTCGTCGACGACGAGCAGCTTCTCGATGCGGAACTGGTGCAGCAGGCGCTTGGCCTCGTCCTGGGTCACGCCCTCGCGCACGGTGATCAGCCGGTCGCGGGTCATCAGCTCGGCCACCGGCTGGCTGGCATTGGTGGCGAAGCGCACGTCGCGGTTCGTCAGGATGCCGACGAGCTTGCCGCGCGAGCCGTTCGGTCCCCGCTCCACCACCGGGATGCCGGAGATGCGGTTCTGCTTCATCACCTCGAACGCCTCGGCGAGGCTCGCGTCCGGGTGGATGGTGATCGGGTTCAAGACCATGCCCGACTCGTACTTCTTGACGAGGCGGACCTGCTCGGCCTGCTCCGGCGGCTCCAGGTTGCGGTGGATCACGCCGAGGCCGCCGAGCTGGGCCATGGCGATGGCCATCGGCGCCTCGGTGACGGTGTCCATCGCCGAGGAGAGGATCGGCAGGTTGAGCTTGATCGTGCGGGTCAGGCGGGAGCCGACATTCACCTCGGTCGGCATCACCGAGGAGGCCGCGGGCCGCAGGAGGACGTCGTCGAAGGTCAGGCCCTCGATGATCGAGGCGGCGCTGATGGGGGCCATGTGCCAACTTCCCTGCAGGTGCGCGGCGCCTGATCCAGGGCCACCGGCGTGATTGGGTTGGCACGGGCCGATATCACGGGGGTACCCGCCCCGCCAAGGCGGCGAAACCGCGCCGCACCGGCTTATTCGCGCCGGGCCCGCCTGCGCGGACCGCATGGCGAGGCCCGGACCGGGCGGGAATCCCGGCGCCTCAGCGCGCCGGGAGCCCGTTGGTCGGTCCCTTGTCGGTCCAGTCCGGCGGCAGGCCGATATAGTCGCCCGCGATGCCGTTGACGCCGGGCGCCCGGCCGAAGGCCTCGCAATCCGGGTCGAGCGGCGCCTCGCCGAGCGTCGTGATGCGCACGCGGTCCCAGGTCGGGAGCGAGAGCGGCGCCTTGAACGGGTCCTCGCCGGTGGCGATGAGGTAGCCGAGATCCTGGCCGAAATCGCCCGCGAGGTCGTAGGCGTCGCTGGCCGGCGAGAAGCGCGGCTGGCTGGTGAAGGAGTTCGAGGCGCCGCCCCAGACCATCGCCACCCGTTGCTGCCGGCGCCGGTCGAGCGCCTCGGCCTCGACCGTCAGGCTGCCGAGCCCGATCGGCACGCGCGGGATCGGCACGCGGCCGATGCCCTCGGCGACGCCGACGCCGACCTGCGAGGCCACCGTGACGGCGGCCGAGAGGCCGATGGTCGAGCCGGCGCCCACGAGGTTCGTCGGCTCGACGCGCGTCACCTGGGCACGCACGGTGAGGTCGGCGTCGCGCGTCGAGACCACGTCGTATTTCAGGGAGAGCTCGTAGCAGAGCGCCCGGTCGGCGTTGTTGGCCACGACCCTGCGCTCGACCTCCGTGAGGCCGGCCGCGCCCGCGGCGTTGGCCGGGAAGCGCGTCGGGATGATGCGCACCGTCCGGGTGCCGGCGAGCGCCGCCCGGTCGGCGTAGAGCCTGGCCGTGGTCGAGGCCTCGGTGCTGGCGCGCAGCAGGTCGTAGCGGGTGAGCGAACCGGTGTCGTTCAGGAGCACGGTGCCGCAGGCGGCGACCGAGAGCATCAGGGCGGAGGCCGCGGCGAGCCGCGGCAGGGATCGGGGCGATAGCGATCGGGGCGTCTTCGGCCTCGTGATCATCCGGGCACTTTCTCGAGGAGCGGTCCCGTCTCCCGCCGCCCGACCGGGCGCGGAGGGCCGCGTACAGTACGGCAGAGCTTAGGGCCCGCGGGCGCCCCCCGGAAGGCCCGGCCCGGGACCGGGCCGCGTTCGGAAACAATCCGTGGCCGATCCGCCACGGAATCGGGCAGATCCCGCGCGCGGTCGGTCACATTCAGGGCAGGCGCGCCCCGCATGCAACCGCCCGTTCACCAAATCGCTTGTCGAGACCGATGTCCCCGACCCGGATCGTACCCCTCGTCGTCGCAACCGCCCTGTTCATGGAGAACACGGACGCGACCGTGATCGCC
>NZ_LSIX01000705.1:0-228 GCF_001556475.1 Methylobacterium sp. CCH5-D2
GGGTCATCTGCTCGGCACCGCCGATCAGGATCGCCGGGTTGATGCCGGTGACCCAGCCGATGATCAGCAGCACGACGATGGTGCCGATGCCGAGGCCGCCCGCCCCGCCGCCGGGAAAGCCCATGCCGCCGCCGCCCTCGCCGCGGCGATCCTCGACGTTGTCGGAACTCCGGAAATCGTCCCAGCGCATGAGCCCGCCGCCCTTGCCACGCCGCCGTACCGGCGGTC
>NZ_LSIX01000706.1:0-4016 GCF_001556475.1 Methylobacterium sp. CCH5-D2
CTCCAATTTTCCCAACCACCGATGCCGACGACAAGCCGCCCTCGGGCGGCTTTCGCCGTTTCCGTGCTCACGCCTCCGGCGTCTCGGCCCTGTACCACGTGTAGTGCTTCTTCACCGCCTCGGTGACGGTCCAGGTGCCCGACCAGCCGCGCGGCGCCACGAAGGCGTCGCCCGCCCGGTAGCTCGTCGCCACGCCCGCCGCGTCGGTCGTGGTGACGGCGCCCGCGATGAGGTGGATGAACTCGTCGTGCTCGAAATCGATGCGGAAGGCGCCGACGCCGCAGGTCCAGATGCCGGCCGCGTAGCGCCTGTCCGGGCTGGTGAAGACCACGGTGTTGGTCTGGCGCGGGTTGCCCGAGACGATGTGCGAGGGCAGCGGCAGGTAGGACTTCGCGCGCGGCTGGGCGGCCGGGAAATCGTGGTTCTGCTTCAGCGGTCCGTCGAGCAGCGGCGGGGCGGCGCCCCGCGGGCGCAGAAGGACCGGCAGGCTGCCGAGGAGGGCCATCGCGGGGCCGCCGAAGGTGTAGAAAAGCCGCGGGATTTCCATTCGATCCCCTCAGATCGCCCGGACGTATCGGGTCCGGCCGCCAGTCTCCGTCGGCGGCCGCGCGGGACTCGTCCTGTCATCCGGCGCGATCGAGACCGTACAGGGAAACAACCGCGACACAATTCGATTGTCGAAGAGCAGAACTTCTGGCTGCAACTATAGATACCAGATTCCGAATCGAACCCTTGTGTAAGGTTAAGCGCTTCTTTCGATGTGCGCGGCGTTTCTACCGAGCCGGGCCATGGGAGGCGTGCGGCCACCGCGCGCGAGGCTGCGGATCAGCGATGCCGGGAATCTGCTCGACGCGCGTCGGCGGAGCGGGAACCTGCGCGCGGGCCATCGGACGCCGCTCACGAGATTTGAATCATATTGAGTGAGGGAAGCATCAACCGGTAAAGGTTGGTGCGGCCAAGAGGACTCGAACCTCCACCCCTCGCGGGACTAGCACCTCAAGCTAGCGCGTCTACCAATTCCGCCATGGCCGCATCGGCACCCCGAGGGGAGACCGCTGGTCCGATCCGGCGGCCTCGCTGGCCGGTCCGTCTCGGTGAGCGGCGCAATAACAGATCGATTCCGGCCCGACAAGCGGGCTCGCGCGAAACGGCCCGAAAATCACGCGCTCTGGGCGCCCGGCTCGAACAGGGGCGCGGCCCCCTCCCCGATCGAGGTGCCGGGCGCGCGCAGGGTCTCGGGCTTGCGGATCAGCTCGGTCACCTCGACGGAGATGCGGCTGCCCGTGACCACGATCTGGCCGCGGGCGATCGGGTGGTCGTTGGCCAGGATCTCGACCATGTCGGTCTCGCTGGCCTCCAGCTCGATCACCGCGCCGCGGCCCATGCGCAGCAGCATGTGCAGCGGCATGCGGCAGCGCCCGAGCACCACCGTGACATCGACCTTCAGATTGTCCAGAACCGCCACGCGCCGCGCTCTCGTCACCCGGGGCACCGGCCGGCGCTCGCTCTCGCGCGCGGAAGCGGTGCTCGGGGAAGCTTCCGCGCAACATGGTGAAGCCTTGGTAAACGCCTCGCGTCTCGAGACCGCACCGGAGACCTTCCTGCCCCGCTCAGGGACCCCGCCGGTGGCGTGGCGGGTGAGCGACGGGCTCGTCGACTACGAGGCGGCGGTCGCCTGGATGGAGGCGCGCGCCGCCGCGATCGCCAGGGGAGAAGCGGACGAGTGCGTCTGGCTGCTTGAGCACCCACCCCTCTACACGGCCGGTACTTCGGCCAAGCCCGCCGACCTCGTCGCGCCGGACCGCTTCCCGGTCTACCCGTCGGGCCGGGGTGGGCAGTACACCTATCACGGGCCGGGCCAGCGGGTGGCCTACGTGATGCTCGATCTCAACCGCCGCCGCACGGACCTGCGCGCCTACGTGACCTGCCTTGAGGCGTGGCTGATCGCGACGCTGGACGCCTTCAACGTACGCGCTGAGCGGCGCGAGGACCGGGTCGGCGTCTGGGTGCGGCGGCCCGAGAAGGGGCCGGGCGTCGAGGACAAGATCGCGGCGATCGGCATCCGGGTGCGCCGCTGGGTGAGCTTCCACGGCATCAGCCTCAACGTCGAGCCGGATCTCTCGCACTTTGCCGGCATCGTGCCCTGCGGGGTGCGCGAGCACGGGGTGACGAGCCTCGTCGATCTCGGCCAGATCGTGAGCCTGCCCGAGGTGGACATGCAGTTGCGCGCCGCCTTCGAGCCGATCTTCGGCGCGACCGCGCCGGACGAGGCCGGCTGAGGCGCCCGGTCCTGGTTTCGAAAGGTCGAGACCTTTCGCGGGTGCAGGGCAGAGCCCTGCAATTGGACTCTTCGCCCCGGCTCCGCCGGGGCGGAGAGTCCAACCCGAGGCTCAGCCCCGGGACCCCGCCCAAGGGCCTCGGGCCCTTGGGGATCCCATGACTCGGCGGCTCAGAAGTCCGCGTGCAGCCGCGTGCCGAAGAAGTGGGCTGGGCCGCGATCTTGGTTGTAGGCCGGGTTCGAGACGAGCTGGTAGTCGAAGGTCACGGTGACGAACTTCGCCAGGCTCAGCGCGTAGTAGGCTTCCACCGCGCGCTCGGGCGCGTAGGTCAGGCGCCCGTCGCCGATGAGGAGGCCGAGCCCCCCGTTGGCGAAGAAGGCCCGGTGCGCGCGCGAGATCGCGTTCATGGTGGCGCCGAGCCCGATCGTGTCGAGCGGCCGGTCCCACGCGGCGCCCTTGATCGAGACGCCGCCCGAGAGGCTGGCGTCGATGTCGGTGAAGCTGGCGCTCTCGTTGCGGCCGTCATTGGCGCTGGCGCGGGCGAAGACGCCGACATCGTCGGTCACCGCCTGCTCCAGGTTGACGTAGAACCCGCTCTTGCGGCGCGGGCGCCGGGTCGCCTGCACGGCGTCGTTGATATCCGCGAAGGCCCCGCCGAGCGTGAGGCCCACCACCTGGCGGTAGTTGGCCGTGTTGGTCACGTTGGTGAAGGCGCCGAGCCGGACGCGGCCGGGCTGGTCCAGCACCGGCAGGGTGTGGCGCGTCTCCAACTCCACCACGGCGCCCGCCCGCTCGAAGACGCGCGGGTCGAGCACGTCGCTGGAGGGCTCCTTCGGCACCTGCGTGTAGGCCGCCCGGATGGCGAACTCCCGCCGGTTGTACTCGACGTACACCCCTTGCGTGAAACCCGGCAGGTTGGCCGGGAAGTCCCAGGCCGAGGCCGCCCAGAGCGACCAGTTCATGAAGTCGAGGCGGGGATCGTGGGCGTAGACGTTGCCGTCGAAGAAGTCGCCGAGCGCGAACTTGCCGGCGACCACGGTGATGCGCTCGACGTCGCGCCGGGTCGCCACCTGGTTGATGCCGTCCGGCACGTCCTCGGTCTCGCCGCCGAGGCCGAAGGTCTGGCGGATGAAGTAGCGGTTGGAGCGCAGCTTCGGGAAGGGTGCGCCCGCCTTCTGGGCCTCGCCGTTGACGAAGCCGGCGACGCCCAGCGTGCGCGAGAGGCCGAAGCCCTGGCTGAATTCCGGGTTGTAGTAGAGCTCGGTGCCCTCCACCAGCTTGAAGCCGATGAAGGCGGTCGCGGTCGTGGTCGCCTGCGCCTGGCGCGGCACGAGGCTCTGCTCGCCCCGGTAGGGCGCGCGGAAGCCGGTCACGCCCTGGTTCACGAAGGTGGTCTGGCCGTGGAGGGTGAAGCGGTCCGAGACGTCGGTGTCCGGCACGTTCGGCGCGGTGGCGTCGGCCTCCGGCGGCAGGCGGAAGCCCTCCGGGTACCACGAGAGCCGCGCCAGCATCTGGTTCGAGATGAAGGCCGCCCGCGTCGAGACCGGGCCCCCGGCTGGGCCCGGCACCGCGCCGAGATCGAAGCGCCGGCTCTCGCCGTAGTCGATGTAGCGGTAGTCGAGCCCCAGCGCGATCCGGTCGGTGATGGCGTATTGCAGGCCGGCGCCCAGGGTGAAGCCGAGCGAGGCCTCGTCGCGCCGCGCGGTCGCGGCGGGTCCGCCCGCGCGGTCCGGGTAG
>NZ_LSIX01000707.1:0-1110 GCF_001556475.1 Methylobacterium sp. CCH5-D2
CCCCTCGCCAGCCCAGGCCCAGGTGAAGACGCCGGCGGCCGGCCCCGGCACGGGCGCGCCCGCCTCCGAGCGGATCCGGGAGGTCCCCGCCGTCACCGCGCAGGATCCGGCGATGCTCAAGCCCGGCACGATCCTGTTCAGCGACCGGCGCGACCAGCCGCAGAACCCGGAGAGCGGGCTCACCCCCTATCTCGACTGGCAGCGGCAGAGGCCCGCCGAGGCCGCCGCGCTCGCGCCCTTCCCCGGCTACAAGGAGCCGGACTACGCCCAGACGGTGAACGGCGTGACGAAGCAGCGCCACGAGACCCTGAAGGTCTACGTGGCGGAGGGGCGCTTCGTGGTGGCCCGGCCGCCCGAGGCGATCGACCTGCAGGCCTTCGCCAACCTCGCCTTTGTCCAGGCCATGGACCCGGCGATCCGCCACAAGGCGCTCAATCCCGCCGACGTGACGCCCACCAAGGACCCCGCCGCCGCCTTCGCGCGCCGGCCCGACCGGCCCTGGTGCGAGGCCGGCACCACCTGCATCGAGTCGCGCTACGACCTGGAGGGCAAGCTGCCGCTCGGGGTGAAGCTCGCCAACAAGCTGGAGGAGGGCTCGTCCAAGAAGATCGCCGAGTTCGTCTCCTTCCAGAGCGAGCTGCGGGTGCTGCCGCCCGAGAAGGCCGCGACGCTGGGGGCGCTGACGAAGGTCGACACGCCGGTGACCGGGGGGATCGAGCAGACGATCTTCTGGGTCAACCAGATCCTGCGCTTCGGCAAGTTCCTGGCGGTGCTGCAGCCGGTGCCGGGAGACCCGCAGCGGACCGTGGTCACCACCTACATGGCGCTGGCGATCAAGGCCGACGTGCTCGACCGCAAGGCGGAGTACGCCCGCGTGCCGGTGCTGAAGAACCTGCTGCCGGCCCAGGTGCTGATGGGCAATTCGAGCTTCAACACCGGCAACTCGATCAGCGCGGGCCTGCCCACCTACGCCCGCAACCGCATCGCGGCCTTCGCGGACGCGCTGGGGAAGCGCTGAGGGCGGCGTCCCGGTCGATCCTCGCGGGGGGCCGCCGCCGTAGCGGGGCCCCCGGTCCGGTCTCAGTACCCGCGGTTGCCGATCGTCGGCAG
>NZ_LSIX01000708.1:0-783 GCF_001556475.1 Methylobacterium sp. CCH5-D2
CGTCGCGGCGGGGCTTCGGCACTCGCCTGATCGCGGTCAGCGTCGAGCGCGAGCTCGGCGGGACGGTGGCGCTCGACTTCGCCGTGGAAGGCCTCCGTTGCGCCATCGTCGTTCCGCTGCCGCAGGCCGGCGCGGACTACATGAGCCCGCTCGCCGTCCCGACCGCCCATTGAGCGGTCCGCTGAAGCAGTCTAGCGCGGGCCGCCTGCGAGCCCCGCGGCCGGGCAAGGGCACTTGCCTCGGGGAGCATGCGCCCCGTCGGCGAACGGCATGTTGGCGGGCGCGTTCCAATACGGTTATGCCGGCGGGCGGAATGCGAAGGGACGACAAGTCAGTGAGACGGTTCGAGTACAAGGAACGGACAGACGGACCAGGTCCCGGCCGCCGTACGGAACCGGTCGCGCATGGCTGACCCCGAGCGACCCACGGCCCCAGAGGCGGTCGCCAAGGCACGGACGACGTCCCGCGCGGCGGCCTGCCTCGGGATCGCGGCCTCGGCGACCGTGACGGCGGGCTGGCTGCTCGACATCCCCGACCTGCAGACGATCCTGCCGGGCGAGGCGCCGATGGTGGCGCTGACCGCCCTGGCCCTCATCCTTCTCTCCGGTGCGCTGCTGCTCTCCACTTGGCCGGGGCGACGGTCCCTCGCCGTGCGTGCCGGCCGCGGCCTCGCCGCCGTCGCCGCCGCGCTGGCGCTGGGCGGCGGCATTCAATACCTCGCGCCGTACGGGTTCCGGCTCGACGACTGGACGCAACGCCTCTTCTCCGGGCCTCTCGGACCTG
>NZ_LSIX01000709.1:0-6242 GCF_001556475.1 Methylobacterium sp. CCH5-D2
GCCGCCGGTTACGATACCGACTTGGCCGTTGCTACGTGAGCGGGCACGGCTCTAGCTTGCAGGCCAAGACCCTCGCGCAGGCGATCGAGCATGCCGTGGTCCAGGCAACCGCGATCTACATCGCCACCGACACCGACGAGGCCAAAACCCGTCTCTCGGCGCTTCAGGGCGCCCTGACGGAGGTCGAACAGGCCCGTGGCCCGTTCCTCGCGGCCATGGACGCGCATCTGTCACCAGAGCGCAAACGCAAACTCGACCTCGCGGTCAAGGAGTTCATCGCCTACCAGACCGACACCGCCGAGATGGGCCTGACCCTGTCCCCCAAAGCCGCCCTGATCCAGGCCACGGACGAAGCCACGGTTAGGAACCGCGAACGCATGGTGATCGAGATTGGGGGCCTCGGGCGTGAAACCCTGACCCGCCTCGACGCCGAGCGCGCCGCCGCCGAGGAGGCCCGCAGCTGGACGACGCTGGCGCTCCTGGCGGTGCCGGCCGCGGCCCTTGTCCTCGGACTCCTCGCCGCCTTCTGGATCATATCCACCCAGGTGCGGCGCCCCCTCCATCGCCTGAGGGCGACGATGATGGCGCTAGGGGCCGACAAGTTGGATGAAACAGTGCCTTTCACCGCGCGCCGCGATGAGATCGGCGAAATGGCGTGCGCCATCGAGGGGTTCCGCTCGTCGCTGATCGAGAAGCGGATGCTCGATGCGGATGCCACCGCGCGCTCGGGCCGGGAAGCGCTGAGGGCGGACGCCTTGGCGCAGGCGACGCAGGCCTTCGAGATCGAAACGGGGCGCACCTTCGCGGACCTCGCGGGCTCGGCCCAAGCAATGCAGGGCGCAGCCAACACCCTGTCCGCGACCGCGCGAAGGACCACGGAGGAGGCTGGTCGGGCCAGCCTCGCCTCGGGGCAGTCCGTCGATGTCGTCAACAGCATCGCCGGAGCCGCCGAGGAACTCTCCAGCTCGGCCAGGGCGATCGAGGAGCAGGTCCGCTATACCAGCGACATCGCGGGCACCGCTCTGTCGGATGCGCGCGGCCTCGAAGCCACCGTCGCGGGTCTGGCGAAGGCCGCAACCGAGATCGACGCCGTAGTCTCCCTCATCCGCAGCGTCGCGGAGCAGACCAACCTGCTCGCGCTGAACGCGACCATCGAGGCTGCGCGGGCCGGATCGGCTGGCAAGGGGTTTGCCGTCGTCGCCGCCGAGGTCAAAGCGCTCGCAGGCCAGACGGCCTCGGCAACCGACCGCATCACCGCGCAGGTCGCGGCGATCCAGACGGCGGCCGATGGCACGGTCGTTGGGATCGGCGCCATCGGCCAGACCATCGCGAAGATGAGCAAGGCCGCCTCCACGGTGGCGGCCGCCGCTGAGCAGCAGGGTCAAGCCAGCCAGGAGATTGCGCGAGCCATCGCGAACGCGGCGGGTGAGGCTCGTACGATCTCGGGGAGTATCGGCAGCGTTCGCGCGGCAGCAGCTTCGAACGAGGCGCAGGCCGGGATGGTGGGGGACGGAGCCAGCCGCGTCGCGGAGAGCGCAGAGAGCATGCAGGCTGCAATCGAAACCTTTCTCCAACGCGTCCACGCGGCTTGAGTCGACCCGCCCGCAAGAGCCAGAGGCGCCTGAGGACGCCTATCCACCGTTCACGCTGGAGATCTGGGACGGCTACCGGATCGAGCGCTGCGTAGCCGCGAGCTGGAGCCTGGAGATTGCCAGCCGTACCTTCGAGAATGCTGTCGAGCTATGGCCCGACAGAAGCTGCTCCTGCGGCAGCGCGCACGCGTGATCCGGAAGCATCCCATCCGATGTGGACGTTTAGGCGATCATCTCATCTACACATACGGTCGCTCAGCTCACCAAGCCGTGAACTCTGCGACCCTGCCTAGGCTACTTGACCTAGGCAAATCGTTTGGCTCGACAGCACGAGACTACCTCGTAGAGACTGGGCTCATGTATCATGTGAGCCGCTGTCTCCGCAAACTTGAGGGTCTCTCCGCCGCGCCGGACAGTACCGTTGCTGACCAAGTCGATGCCGCTCTGAATGAACTGGAGCAGGCTTACCGCCAGCCGAGCGAAGGCATCGTCGCGCTAGAAGCGGTGCTGCAGGAAGTCTGGCGCAACCGCAAGATGCGCGGCCCCCCGATCGGCCATTTCATTCAGGCAAGCGTCGAGCGACGCCAAGAGGTGCTTGCGCGCCACGCCTGAGGTCGCGGTAGCAGTCTGACCGTCGCGCGTCGTTTGAGGCCTGTCGGCGGCGGGCTGAGCATCGCGGCTCCTTCATCCGAGGAGCCCCACGATGCAAGATCTGCTTCCCGCCCCCGTGATCAGCCCGCGGCGCCAACGCCTGATCGAGGAAATGGGCCTGCGCCGGTTCTCGCACGAGAAACGACCAACTACCATAGCTGAGCGCCTCGGTCCCCGCGGGTTCCCTCTTCGAAGACTTTCGTCCCCCTCACGGCGCCGGAAAATCTTTACGAGACCGGACCTTCAGCTATCTGCATGCGAATGTCTGTTGATGGCGCGAAGCTGAACAAGGCGGGGGCGAACTCCTGACCCCATCCGGACATTCGAGCAGCTTCTGCCGAAGGTCCGGATGTGGTGGAAAGCGGAGATTGCCTCGCTGCCCGCAAGCGGACGTTCGGCTTACGACCCCATCCAGACCTTCCGCTCGGCAACTCTGACGGTCTGCTTCGGGTCGCTTCTTCTGCCGGTGTCGAGGCCGGAGCCGTCTCCAATCTCGGTTGGAATGATTGCCCTGTAGCCCCGCATGATCCCGCCGAGCCTGGATCTCTCAGGCCGCCGCTGCCGCCTGAGGCGCATCGAAGAACCGGCAGACATTCCGCCCCTCGGCTTTGGCCCGGTAAAGAGCGGTGTCGGCGTTCTTGAACAGTGCCTCTGCCTCCTCGTGGCCGCCTCCTACGGCAATCCCGATGCTGACGCCGACCCTGACCGTGGCGGGCCCAACGTCCACCGGCAGATCGACCGCAGCGATCAGGCGCTCGGCCACGCGTGCGGCCGACTGCCACGTATCCAGATCAACGAGCAGGATCGCGAACTCGTCGCCGCCCAGGCGCGCCACCGTATCGCCCGCCCGGACCACGCCGCGGAGGCGCTCCGCGATCACGCCGAGCAGCGTGTCGCCGGCCGGGTGCCCGTGGGCGTCGTTCACGGCCTTGAACCGGTCCAGGTCGCACGCCAGCACGGCGAAGCGGCCACCATGCTGCCGGGCCCGGACGACCAACTGGTTGAGGCGCTCCCGGAAGAGCGTGCGGTTGGGCAGGTCGGTCAGCGCGTCGTGGAGCGCCATGTGGGCGATCCGGCGCTCGGCCGCGCGCCGCATCGTCGTGTCGGCCTGCAGGCCGACCATGCGGGCGGGACGCCCCGACGGGTCACGGGCGACGACCTTGCCCCGTACCAGCACCCAGGTCCAGCCGCCGTCCTGCCGCCGCATGCGATGCTCGCTCTCGTAGAGGGCCGCGCGCCCCTCCAGATGCTCGCTCAGCCGGCGCCGGGCCTGGACCGCGTCGTCGGGGTGGACGAGCCGCTCCAAGGTCCGGCTGTGGCTCTCCAGCTCGCCGGGCGCGTAGCCCAGCATCGACTGCCAGCGGTCCGACAGCCACATCCGGCCATCGGCGAGGGCGAGGTCCCACAGGCCGTCCCCGTCGACGGCGAGCGCGAGGCGCTCCTCGCTCAGGCGATGGGCCGCCTCGCTGGCGCGCAGCGCGACGTTCGCGCGGCGCATCCGCTCGGCGAAGAGGGCCAGGGCAGCGAAGGCCAGAACCGTCAGCATCAGGCCCGCGACCGCCCCGGCGAGGACCAGGCGCGGCAGGTTCGGGCCATGCCGCCCGGCCGCGAGATCCGGCACGATCACGACGGCCGCCATCGCGGTGAAGTGCAGGGTCGCGACCGCGCCGGTCATGAGCGTCGCCGCAACGGCCCGGGTCCGTTCGGCCATGCTCCCCGGCCGCGGGCGTCTCCGGACCAGGAAGGCCGCTGCCGCGAGCGCGCAGCCGCCCGCCAGCGCCGCGCCGGCCAGCGGCCAATCCCAGACGAGCACACCCGGAACCTGCAGACTCGCCATGCCGAGCGCGTGCATCGCAGCCACGCCGAGCCCGAGCACGAGGCCGGCCGCCACAGCCGCGGCGGGCCGAGTTGCGTCCCGCACGAGGGCGAGCGCGGCCAGGACGCACAGGATAGCGGCCGCCAGGGAGAGCAGCGTCAGGTCAGCCCCGTACCCGATCGCGATGCCGGGATCGTAGCCCAGCACCCCGATGAAGTGCGTGCACCAGATCCCGGCCCCGGCCGAGAAGCCGGCGGCGGCGAGCCAGGCGGGCCGCGCCGGGCCGGTGCTGTCCCTGGACTGGTCGAGCAGGCGCAGCGCCGTGTGGCTGGAGATCCAGCACACCAGGGCGGCCAGCGGCACGACCCAGCCGGGATGCTGATCCACGAGGCAACCGATCATCCGGCTCATGACACGCGCTCCTCCCTCAGTGGTTTCCGGCCCGGACCTTATCGGTCGCCGCCTCGCCGGCGGGTGGTGCAGCGGCAGTGCCGGACGGTGATGCGGTAGCGCCCGGCAGGTCGGTTCCGGGGCGCGCCAAACCTCGACCGAGCCTGCATCGGAGCAGTGCCTCAGGTAGTATTAGGCTCGGACAAAGGTTAACGGATCGTGATCGAGGTAACCGTTAGTTGCATCCCGGAAGCGATGCGATTATTGTCCTTACGTTGAAGCACGCCAGAGTAAAGCTGACGTCGCAGTGGGTGGGTGATCCGCGCAACTGTAATTGTGCGGTCGCTCGGGCAGGCCGGCCGGAACGCGCAACCGTTCGTTAATCGAGTCGGTGCTTAACATAGGTCACATACAACCATCGGTGAGGTAGCCGAGGGCGCTCACGATGCGGCTGGATCCGTTCCGGTCGGTCTGTCTCCGGACGCCAATACCGGCCGACCGCCTGCATGCGCTGGGTGGCGGGGCCATGCATGCCGACGTCGTCGGATCGACGATGGTTCGCGCGCGGAGAGACTGGTTTTCCGCGCGCAAATTCGCAGTACACCCCAGTATAATTCGATATAATATCAACAATTATCACTTGTGGTTTGCTATTTTAGTGCAACCTTAAGTTATTATTTGGTACTATGAAGATACCAGACTGATCATCCGCCGATGCGAATCTGGTTCACCTGCATCGAAACCATCCCGCACGAATCGAGTACAGCCCATGTTCGGACATCCCACCGCTCAGCCGCGGTCGCGGCGTGCTGCCGCGCGCCTCGATCTGCACGGGTCCCTCCCACCGGCCGCCCTTGTCGGGACGATCTTGCTGGCCTCGGCGGCCGGGCCGGCTCAGGCCCAGCTCCTTCGGGGTCTGCTGGACACGGGGTCCGGCTCGGGCGTGCTCGGAACCGGCCTCACCGTGGGAACGACCGCGCCGGGCGGCGGCGTGCTCGGGACCGGGCTGACGGTCGGGACCACGGGCAGCCTCCTGGGCACCGGCGTCACCGTCGGCTCGACCAACCCGGGTGACGGCGTTCTCGGAACCGGTGTCACGGTGGGAACGAACGCGCCGGGCGGCGCCATCGGCACCGGTGTCGTCGTCGGCACCACGGGGCCGGGCGACGGTCTGCTCGGGACCGGGGTCACGCTCGGCACCACGACGGCGACGGGCCCCGGCGGCGGTCCGACCGGTTTGCCGTTCGGCCCGACGGGCCAGCCCTCCGGCCCGACGAAACCGACGACGGGGCCGGGGGAGGTCGTCACCATCGACAGCGGCGGGCCCGGCGCAGGCTTCGGGGACATCGCGCTCCGGCTCAGCAGGCTGGAGCAGCAGATAGGTGCGGCGCAGGACGTTCCCCTGCGCGGGACCGATACGAGCCGGGCCGGCACGCCGCTCGCGACGGGCCAGGACGCCGTCGCGGGCGGCCACGGGGCGGCGGCGAGCGGCAACGGCGCGACGGCGCTGGGCAGCGGCGCGAACGCGGCGGGGGATGGCTCGGTCGCGCTCGGCAGAAACGCGAGCGCGACGCAGGCCGGGTCCGTCGCGATCGGGACGGGCGCGCGGACGAGCCGGGCCGGGCAGGTCGCGCTCGGCTCCGGGCAGAGCACCTACACCATGGCCGGCATCGCGTCCGCGGCGAGCCGGAACGCCCAGAGCGGCGCGACCCAGTTCATCACCACGGATGCCGCCGGCAACCTCGCCGCCTCGGGCTACGGCCCGGGCAACATCGCCGCGCTGGAGGGGCGGG
>NZ_LSIX01000710.1:0-273 GCF_001556475.1 Methylobacterium sp. CCH5-D2
CCCGGCAGCCAGCCGGAGGTGTAGCCGGCGAGGCGGTAGACCGCGAGGCCGATCCACTCCTTCACGGCGAGGTCGAGCTGGAACAGCCCGTCCGAGGCGAAGCCGACCGGGCGGAAGAGGTCGCCCCAGCCGCCGGTGCGGTAATCGACCGGGAAGGCGGTGACGCGGAATCCCGCCTGCCGGAAGCAGCCGACCGCGCGCGGCATGTGCCACCCGGAGGTGACGAGGAGCCAGCGCTCCTCGGGCTTCGGCTGCACCAGTTCGGCGGTGAAG